>LSSG01000084.1 GCA_001595915.1 Thermoplasmatales archaeon SG8-52-3 | reverse complement strand
ATTTTACCGACTATTCCCATAATAATTCTCCACTCCTGACTTTCCTCTTATTCTAAAATATAATTGTGTTTATAAACTTTTGGCGACATAATTCCAAAGTTCATCACCTACATAATGAATTGTGTTAATAACCTTACCTTTTGATTTTGAAATCATGTCATTCCCACTTACAAGAGCAATTCCAATTGCAAGAGGTTTATGATGATTCTCATCACAAATCCATACTTGGTTTCCTTCAATAATATCTTTATCAGCATCAACAATTCCTGGTGCCATAACATCTGCTCCATTTGTTACAAACTTAACTGCACCCATATCAACAACTACAAAATTCTTTGCAGGTTTATATTTATTAAGTCCATGCAATGTGAAAACAATTTTATCATTATAAAACATAAAACAAGGTTCACTATCTATAAATATAATAATCCTTCCATTTAAATCTCCAGTCTCAACAGATGATTTTTCATCAAAAAAAATTTCACCAAAAATAGATTTTAAATCATTTTGATAATTTCTAATTTCCCTTGATTTAAGACGGTGTCTATTCTTAATCTTAACAAACATGAAAATAAGACATTTTTAAATATCTTTTAATCTTTGTCTTAAAAAGAAAGAAGCCCAAATCCTTATAAATAAAATAGCTATTCCGTGTCCCCAAGGTAATCAACATGGAAAAACCTCTTAAGATACTACATGCCAGTTTAACCAATCGAGTAATGGTAGAGCTTCGTGGTGGACGCGGATACCATGGAACACTTGATGGATACGATGTTCCCCATATGAATCTAGTTCTAAAAAATGTCGAAGAAATGGAAAATGGTGAATCTATAGGAAAACATAACACTGTAATTGTTAGAGGAGACAATATAATCTATGTTTCTCCATAATTGAGGTAATTAATAATGACAAAAGGAACACCTTCTAAAAAAGGTGGTAAAAGAACTCATACCATCTGCAGAAGATGCGGAAAACATGCATTTCATATTCAAAAGAGAATATGTGCGGCTTGCGGATTTGGTAATACAAAAAAAATAAGGCATTATAATTGGATCAAAAATAGATCCTAAAAAAATATATTTTAGGTTACATTTTAAAAAATATTTAATTAGAGTATCCACCCATTTTTAAAGAGGGATCACCAAATAGATTCCAGGTCTGGACGATTTGAACATCAATCCATGAATCATTTGGATGTGGATTATCCCAATCAACCGGATATGTGTCAATATACCAACTTACAGCATTAGCCCATGCATCACCAATTATATCCACATTATCCTGTCCATACTGCTTGAAGAATTGAACCTCAAGAATACATGCACCACCATCAAAAGACTCTTTATCCTCTTTTGTAAATCCAAGAGCAGTACATCCAATAGTAGCAATAGAACCACCTCCAAACTTTCTTGTTAAAAGCCAGCTCCAACATTCAGGGGTTGCTTCACCTCGCCATCTTTGAGTTCCATTAAAAACCTTAAAAATGGAAACATCAAACTGATTAGTATGACAACCTCCAACTACACAGATTGGTAGTTTATTTCTATTATGTAATAAACGGATATGGTTTACAGAAAATGCCTTTGTCCAATTTTTACTATTCGGAAAATGTGTAGACCAAGTCCTTGGACTTGCATGACCATTGAAATACAAAAAACCACAACCTTTGTTTATTGCTTTGTAAATGTCATACCACCCCTTTAGTGTCCCGTCTGATGTATAATAAGTAACATTATTAAAATCAGACATGTTTTCTAGTACTAAATCTGCATAATATTCTCCTTCATTTCCAACCCATTTTTCATTTTGATATTCAGGATATGTATCCCCAGCAATTGCTACAATATCCCAGAACCATGATTTTCCGTATGTTGATTTTTCATATTTTATTATCTTTCTAATCATAATTCTTACTTCAAGTCTGTTTCTACAAGGTAGTCTACCTATTGCAACTTCTGGATATAGGTCTAAATATTTATCTTCTGGTTGCTCTCCTTGATCCCATTCACCATAATGACCATCACCATCAGAGTCCCAACTAGAAAATTTACCCTCAGAATCATATAAATCAGCAAAATATAGATCACTTAGAATTTCTGATTCCCAAGACCCAGAGTCTGACATTTGAACATATCTAACTGGGCAATTCCAAGAATTAAATTGAGTCTTTTTACCCCCCACTAAAAGTACATAGGAGATATTTGAATTGTCATAAGCATCTTTAATAAATAATTTAATCTTCTCAGCATCATCTCTTCCTTCAGGATGTTGAGAATATATACTTTTTAACGTAACAATTTTTGTTAAAATATTATACTTTTCTTTATGTCTAGCAAGTGGCTGCATTGCAAATGAAAATTTTTTTGGACAAATAATAAGTAAGTCAAAATCTGAATTATCATTATCATCATTTCCATACACTATAACACTTATTTTATTGTTTGAAACTTTTGCATCAATAATTGGTGAGATTGTTAAAAAAATAAAGATAATTACAATACTAAAAGCAATAATTTTTTTGTGAATATTTTCAAACATAATACCAATCCCATTTCAATATTTTACATTATTATATTATATATTATTTTAAAAATCTTTCTTATAAAAGAAGCTCGTAAAAACATTTATAGGAGATGCTCAATGCCAATTTCAAAATGAAAAATAATAATTGTACGTTTTACTGCTATAAGAATACAAGAGAAAATAATTATATCAAACCAAAAAAAATGGACAAATTAAAACTTGTAATTTTTGATATGGATGGAGTACTGACTGATATTATTTCCTCATGGAAATATATTCATGATTATTTCAATACTTCAAATAACCGATCTGTTGATGAATATCTAAAGGGTAAAATCGATGATATGGAATTTATAAAAAGAGATGTGTCTTTATGGAAAGAAAATGGAAAATTAATTACCCAAGATAGACTTAATCAGATTTTATCAGATGTACCACTTATGAAAGGTGCAGATAAATGTATTAGAAATCTTAAACAAAAAAATGTAAAAACAGCAATTGTGAGTGCTGGTCTTAATCTACTAGCAAATAAAATTGCGAAGAATCTTGGAATTGACTATGTAAAATCAAATGGTATAAAAATTGACGAAAACGGGCGTCTAACTGGAGAAGGAATTTTAAATGTAAAGCTAATGTATAAGGATTTGGCAGTAAAATCTCTTTTAAAAGATTTGATGATCCCACTTGAACAAGTTGCATCAGTTGGAAACTCATGTTTTGATATACCAATGCTTGAAATTACTGCCCTTAGTATTGCATTTAATCCATCAGATGATTGTACAATTAAAGCTGCTGATTTTGTTTTTAAAGAAAAAGATCTAAGTAAAATATTGAGTGTTTTTGACGACTATTTAAATTAAACTTTTTATAAAGAAGGATCGTTAACTCTTCCCATAAAAAGAATTGCACCAGTTTCTTTGTGTTGTATTAAAAAAATAAATGGATGATTGGCTATAAAACTATCTGGTACAGCAGTAAGTTCCATAATAATAGTTGTTGCAGCAGCGGCTTCAGTTCCTTCCTCGTTTACCTCAACAAAAGCCTGATGAAGTGCCCTACTTATAAAAAGATTCTTTGTTCCATCCATACCAGAAAAATCAGCCACACCGGGCAAGAATGCATCAACAATACCCATATCTTGGAGGATATTATCAAGTGAATATTTTTTTTCAAATTTAAATTTTGGAATTTCAACATTAATATCTTTTTCATATAAATTATTCTTCCATTTTGAAAGGTTTTCAAAATTCATTTTAGACTCGGCATATGTAATGTTATTTTCTTTTGGAAGAATAACTAACATTGACAAATCATTTCCATAATAATCCATTTCAAGAATCTGCAAGAATTCTGTTTCTGAATAATTAAAAACTGAATTTTTTGGGTCACTCATCATGTTTACTTTAACAGTCTGACCGGTCGTTAGTTCAAAATCAGTTTCATAAGTTAATTTAGGATTAAAGGGACTGTCCCATTGTCCTTTGAAATATATAGCATTTGTTAAGACTAGTTTAGTTAAATCTGAAAGCATATCTGGTTGTATCATATCCTTTATTTTATCATTTGTTTGCTCTTCAATCCAGCTGTTTATTATCTCAGCAGCTTCAATATTATCTGAAAAATCAAGTTCATTTGCTTCAGCCATATAGAAATTTTTGAGTAAATCCAAATATTTTTTTAAGAATTCATAATCCTCATGAGTCCAAAACGCATTTGCAGTACTAATTTTATATCCTTCTTGATTTTGATTTAGTAAATTATAAATCCTACCAAAAGAACCAAGTGTTTGAGAATTATTCTGTAGGATTTTTAGAACATTTTCCATTTCATTTGCCGTATTTTCTCTAGCCCCCTCATAAGCCATTGAAAGAGCAGTAAAAATACTATAAGGTGAAAAGAAAACATTACCTTCTTCAACATTAGCAATTTTTCTGAAAAAATCAAATGAAAAATCATTTAGTAAATTAGCAAGCTTACTAACACTTTCTGCTGTTGCATTAGTATCATCTGCTAATGGTATTAATTTTGAAGTTTCAATATTTGAGTTTTCATTTAAAGAATATAAAGTATAAATAATACCTGAAGTAACTATCAAACAAATAACAATTATTGAAAATATTTGAATCTTTTTAATTAAAATCACCAGTTTTAACTATATAACCGGAGAATATATAAACAGTGTGAAAATGTAAGGTAAAAACCAAACAGTTAAAACTAAAAAAAATGATTTAATAGAGATTTTTAAATAATCGAAAAAGATTATGTGTGTTAACAAGTCACTTAGGAGCATAAAAAAATGGTAGAAAAAAAGAAGGAAAGATGTGTTTTAACAAGTGTTATTGAAACCGAACTTGATATCCTAAAAAGACATATTCATGTATTAAAAACTTTACAAAAAAATCAACCAATGGGAATTATTAAATTAGCTGAACTTACTGATTATCCTCAACATATGGTAAGATACTCATTAAGAATACTTGAACAAGATGGACTTATTGAACCCTCGCCTCATGGAGCTGTGATTACAGATAAGGTAGATTCAACAATAAGTCTTTTGAAAACAACTTTAAATAAGATAAGTAAAGTTGCTGAAGAAATAAAGAAATCAATTGATTAAAATTGGGGGATTTTATTTAAACGCCGAGGTAACTCAGCTGGGAGAGTGCACGGCTGAAGACCGTGATGTCGTGGGTTCAAGTCCCACTCTCGGCATAATTATTTATTTTTATATAATTAAATATCCGAAAAATTTTATATACTTAAAATTTGATTTAGAAATAGGGATGCTAAGATAGTTAAAAGCCTATAAATCCAGTTATTTGAAGATAGGAAGGGATGACATTGTACATCAAAGAAGTTAGAATGGAGAATTTCAAATCATTTGGAAAAAAGCTTTCAGTTCCCTTTTTTCCTGGATTTACCGCAATAACTGGTCCTAATGGTTCTGGAAAAAGTAATATTGCTGATGCAATTCTTTTTGTATTAGGGCCAAAAAGCTCAAAAGTAATGCGAGCTGGAAGATTAACAGATCTTATTTTTAATGGAGGGAAAAAAAATAAGAATCCAGCAAAATTTTGCAAGGTTTCAGTTGTTTTTGATAATAAAAATAGAAAAATGCCTGTTGATTCTGATGAAGTAGAGCTAACTAGGATGATAAAACGTGCACCATTAAAAAATGATCCATCTAACTATTACAGTTATTATTATGTCAATGACCGAGCTTCTTCATATACTGATTTTGAGAATATATTATTTAATGCAAGAATGTCAGGTGATGGATATAATATCGTTAAACAGGGTGATGTTACAAGTCTAATTGAGATGGGTTCTATTGATCGTAGAAGGTTGATTGATGATATCGCAGGTATCAGTAATTTTGATAGTGATATTAAAAAAGCAGAGAAAGAAAGGGATGAAGTTGACAACAATCTTGAAAGAATTAATATTATTCTTACCGAAATTTCAAGTCAAATCAGACAACTAAAAAATGATAGGGATGAAGCTTTTAGATACAAAGAATTAAAAGATAAACTTTATGAAACAAAAGCTAAAATTGCTCTTAAAAAGAAACAAGATGTGGAATCACAAATGGCAGAAATAAATCATCAGATTGAATCTTATGAATCTGAGAAAAATAAACTTGATGAAAAAAGCATAGAATTGAAAAATAAATATGCTGAAGCACAAAAAGAACTTCAGGAAATTGAGAAAAATATTGGTGAAGTAGGCGGAGATGAAGTAAAAGAAATCAAGTCAAAAATTGATTCTGTCAGAAGTGAGGAAATAAAAGTTGACGAAAGAATAAATTTTTCAAATGATGAAATTCTTGAAATACAAAACGAAATGAATGGACTTAATTCAAATCTTGATTCAATATGTAAAGAATTAGATGAAAACATTTCCAAAAAAGAAGAAATTATAAAAAATATTGATGAAAAACAATTAACATTAACAGACCAGGAAAATGAATTAAACAGTTTGAAAGATGATATCGCTCAATCTGATGATAAATCAATGGATTTAACTCATGAACTAGCAAAAATGAGGGAGGAATTTAATGACAAAAACACAGAGATTCATGAACTCAAGCTTAAACGGAATAGATTTACAGATAAAATCGAAGCTTTAGAGCTTCAGATAGCTGAGATGCAGGAAACAAAATCAACATATGAATTCGAGCTTAAGGATATAGATTGGCAGTCTGAAGAATTCAAAAAGGATAACAAAGAAAAAAGCAAAAAAACAAGTGATCTTGAGAAAAAACATTTTGAAATAAAGAAAAAAGAGTCAGAACTGACAGAGCAACTAGCAGACCTTGAAAGTGCAATTATTAGACTGCAACGAGAAAAATCAAAACTTCAAGCAGAATATGATGCATTAAAATCTGTCCAAGATAAATATAATCCTGCTGTAAATGAAATATTAAAAGCAAGAAACAATGGTTCTTTAAAGGGTATTCATGGAACAGTTGCTGAACTTGCTCAGGTTGATAAGAAATTTGAAACCGCAGTTGAAATCGCTGCTGGCATGCGTATGCAGTCAATTATTGTTAATAATGATGAGGATGCTGCAAATGCAATAAAATTCCTACAAAAGGAAAAGCTTGGAAGGGCAACTTTTTTACCTCTAAATAAAATGATTGTTGGTAAACCTCGTGGTAAGGCTTTGATGACTGTAAAAGATCCAAATTCTCATGGTTTTGCTATTGATTTAGTAAATTTCAAGGAGGAGTATAAGGGTGCATTTTGGTATGTTTTTGGTGATACAGTTGTTGTTAATAATCTTGATGATGCACGCCGTCTAATGGGCGGAGTTAGACTTGTTGATATAAAAGGTAGTCTAATTGAAGCAAGTGGTGCAATGATTGGAGGAAGTACATCAAAGTCACATCTTTCTTTTTCGCAAATAGATAGAAGTAAATTAGATGAGATTACTAAGGAACTACAAAATGCAATTGATTGTCAAGATAATATTTCAAATGAACTAGCAGAGTTGAAAAAAGATATTATTGAAATTGAAAATACCCTTGGGGAAATAAGAATAAAGGGAGATAAGGACATCCAAGTAAAGGATTTGGATGTAAGAAAAAAAGAATTTACTGGTAAGCTTGAAATTTTAAATAAAGACTTAGAATCAAAAATCAAGGAAAAAGAAGAGCTGAATGAAAAGAAAAAAGAGGTTATTTCTAAGGTCAATGAATATAAAGAAAGAATTCAAGAGTTAGATGAAATTAAAGAAGAAAAAGGAAAACTACTTTTAAAGGGAACAAAAAAAGAGTTAGCCCAAAAAGCAAGATCCTTAGAAGTTGAGGTTACAAAGCTTCAGGAGACGGTTCTTGGTTTATCATCTGAAAAAGATGCAATTGATAAAAAAATAGAAATTCTTAATGAAAGAAAAAATGAGTTATCTAGTAATATTGAAAATAGAAACAAAGAAATTGAAAAATTGAAGACTTCGATAAATGAACTGAAGAATTCAAGGTCTTCATATCGTGATGAGTTAAAAGCTTTAATGACAGTTGAAGAGCAAATGACTGGAAAAGTAAAAGAACTGACTCTCAGTAGAGATGGTATTTATAAAAAAACAGTAACAATAGAAAACGAACTTGACAAAATAAATACAAGGGTTGAATCATATTATGATTTAATTTCTAGAGCAAAATATAGGTTACCAACATTAGAAGATTCAATAAAAGAGCTTGAACAAGAATTGAAGCTTTATAATGTAGAAATTACTGATACCAACCTACCAAATGTAGAATCCTTAAAAGATTCAATTAAAGCAATTGAAGAATCAATGAGAGATTTAGAACCTGTAAATATGCGTGCTTTGGAAGAATATGATCATCAAATAGAGCGTAAAAAGAAACTAGATGAAGATGTTAAGCATTTAAAGACTCAGAAGAAAAACCTTATTGTACTTGTTAGTGAAATAACTGAAAAGAAAAAAGAAAGATTTTTAGAGGTTTTTGATGCAGTAAATAGGAATTTTAAAAATATCTATTCTCAATTATCAGAAAATGGTGAAGCAGAGCTCAAGCTTGAAGATCCGGAAAATATTTTTGATAGTGGTCTAACAATTAAAGCAAGACCTCGAGGAAAAAAAGTACTTCTTCTTTCTGCGCTATCAGGTGGAGAAAAGAGTATTGCATCAATTGCCTTTATCTTTGCTATACAAGAGTATGACCCAAGTCCATTTTATGTTCTTGATGAGGTAGATATGTTTCTTGATGGTGTAAATGCTGAAACTGTCTCTCGAATGGTTAAAAGAAACGCTCAGGACTCACAATTTATTATGGTTACACTTCGTAAAATTGCATTAAAAGAGGCCAATCATGTGTATGGTGTGACAATGAGGGATACGGGTGTTTCTGAGATGATAGGAAATATTGATCCTTCTACAGTCGGTGCCAGCGGTGAAATAAATAGAGAAGGAGGGAAGATTATTGGAGCAGCTTAAAATCGATAATGATGTTATAAATCATCTTTTATTTCATAAATCACTTATAGATGAAAAAGACGATGCATCTAGGATAAGTTACTATGTAAATATGCTTCAAAAGGCTGATGAAGGAGAATATATCACAATTGATAATCCATTTGATAGATCAATTGCAATAGCTTTTGAACTTGTTATGAAACAGCATCTTAACCCTTGGGATATTGACCTCGTGAATTTTTCAACATTGTATTTAAAGAGGGCAAAAGAAGAAAAAATAGATTTAATGACTGCCGGTAGAATAATTTATATGGCCTGGAAGGTGTTGAAACTACAAAGTGATGATCTTGTTGTAAGTATGAAAAAACAGGAAGAAGAATACGAACCCTTTGGTTGGGGGGACATTCCAACTGAGATGTGGCTAAGTAAGGAAGATGATTATTCCTATACAAATTTAGTTATAAATATGCCAAATTCGCCATTAGACGAGCCAATTAGAAGAGAATCTAATAGAAAGGTGACTCTAATTGAGCTTGTCGAGGCATTTGATCAAGCAAGAAAGGAATCAGAGGAGTATCAAATCCTTGAAAAACAAAGGAGAGAGGAGAGAGAAAGGTTATCTGAACTTGCAAGAAAAAGAATGAAGGGAACAGCAGTTGAAGATCATCTAGAAGAAGATGTAAAAGTTGTATGGGATAAAATAAATAAGTTTCCTAAAAAAACAATCTCACTTTTTGAATTATGCGAAAGAAATGGAAGGGAAGAGCTAATAAAGGTTCTTATGTCTGTCTTGTTTCTTGCATATGATAATAAGATAATAGTTTATCAAAAAAGATTTCCTTTTGGAAAGATATATGTAAAAAACACAGGTTATAGTTGAGGAGTTGTTTGAATATGGGAAAAAATGAAAAGCGTCTTGTTGAATCTATTCTTTTTTCTGCAGGTAAACCAGTTAGCATTAATGAAATTAAGGAAAATACTGGTCTTACTCATAATAAAATCAAAAAAATCCTAGAGGAATTAATTGAAGATTATTGTGTTAAACTTAAGGATCAAACATCAATGGAAATTGTAAAAGCTGGAGAAAAATTTACTATGCAGGTAAAGAAAAAGTATGTGGATAAGTCCATTATGATTGCTAAACCTGAGATTAATAGTAATCTATTAAAAACATTGACTCTAATTGCTTTTCATCAACCCTTAAAACAATCCAATCTAAGACGGATGATTGGTGTAAAAGCATATGAACATGTTGATGAACTTACAACAATGAAGCTTATTCATACAAAAAAACATGGTTCAACAGAGATGCTTACGACAACTAAGCTTTTTCCTGAATATTTTGGAATTGATTCTACAGAACCAAAAGATATTAAAGAATTTTTAATAAAGAATATCTCAAATAAAATAAACAATATAAATTAGATCCTTTTAACGACATTGAATTTTTTGGATAATTATTGTAAACATAGTGGGTAATAGTTGTACAACAAAACCTTTTAAACATAAGCAACAAAAAAATGTTTATATGAAATTGCTTGGCTGGGGAAGGCCTTATTTATTATCCCTTCACCTCCTCTCCTTGCCACCCTCTTGCTTCCCCACCCAAGAATTTTATTATTATAATAGATAATTTTTAGAAATCTATATAAATTACCGAAAATAATATAATAATATTAAATATATCATGCAAAACCTTAAATAAATTGAAATATATTAACAATAGTTAATTTAGGGGAGACAAAAATGAAAAGCATACCATATTTCATAGTAAGCCTACTGTTACTAAGCAGTATCACAATAGTAACTGTAGGTCAAGAGGCTGGTGAATATCAACAGATAGTAAGTAAAAGTTTTTTTGAGCCAACAATTATTGAAGTTGAAGAAACTGTTAAATTAGAAGTTGAAGGTACTAATTCAAGACTTTTACGTGAGGGGCAACCTATACTTCCAATATACACTGAAACCTTAGTACTACCATTTGGTGCAACAGTAAGTAATGTTTATTGTGAGGTTAATGAAATTGAAACAATGGTTTTACCAAAAGATATAATGCCAGGTCCACAGAGAATTAGACTAGATTTGGTTAGTTTACCAACTAAAACTGAAAAAGACGAAACAGTCTACAATTCTGAAGTGCTATTCCCAAATGATTGGTATAGTTATTCTGTAGGTGTTGGACTTGATAAAAACATGGAACACAAAACCTTTTTGACAATCACAACTTATCCAATAAGATACCTTGGAGCATCGGATGAAATCAGTTATGCAAAATCAATTGAACTCACAATCGATTATGAAGTGCCAAATTCAAATCCATTCCCAATTGATTCAACTTATGATTTAGTAATCATCGCACCAAATAAATTTTCAGGAGTTCTTCAAGGTTTAGTAGACCATAAAGAATCAAAAGGAATGACAACAACATTAGTTACAACTGAAGATATATATGATGACTATACTGGATATGATAAACCTGAGCAAATTAAGAAATTCATAAAAGATGCATTAGAAACTTGGGGTACAAAATATGTATTAATAGTTGGTGGTTTAAACAGCAAATGGATAGCAGAACCAAGAGAACATAAAAATTATGGTGTAAAGGACTGGTATGTACCAGTAAGATACACAAATATCGCATACAATAATGATGAACCAGGATTTCTATCAGATCTTTATTATGCTGATATCTATAAAGGCGGTGGAGATTTCGAGGATTGGGATTTCAATGGAAATCATGTATATGCTGAAAATGCAGATCCTTTGGACTGTCATCCTGATGTTGCTGTAGGTAGACTACCATGTAGATCATCTAAAGAAGTAAAGGACATTGTTGGAAAGATTATTGAATACGAAACAGGAATTTGTGATCCCTCTTGGTTTGAAGAGATGCTATCAGTTTCTGGTGATGGATTCTTAGATCAACCTGCACTTAACTTCTTGTGGAATATAAATACCATACCAGATGGAGAATATACAATTAAGGCACAAAGTAGAAACAACGATGGTACCTATGGGCCAATAGATGAGACACCAATAACAGTAGCAAAAACTCAAGCAACAAAAATCACCTTCAATCATGATGATCATCTCACAACAGGATTGGAATATCCTTTTGAACCTGTTGCAGAGATTGTATCAATTTCACCTGGTGACGTTCTTGGTGCACAGGATTACACCTATGTACCAACTGATAGAGAAGCATACTGTAACAGCTTTTCTAGCTGGGGAAATATAAGATACGTTAATAAAGTCCTTACAATAAATGGAAAGTGTTATGACCCACGACCATACGGTTACACAACAGATATACATGTATGGATAGTCAATAGCGGTGGTACAACTGTATTTGATCAATGGAGAAATGGTGTAGAGATGTACTACGAAGGAGAATGGACAACAGGTAACCAACTCTTAAATGGAAGAGCTGGAGGTCCATACTATATGCCACCTCAAATCAATACAGAATATGTTTGGTCTTCAAATGGTAAATGGACTGGACAGAAGGATGTAATAAATGCAATGAGTGAAGGTCAAGGCTTTGTTTTCTTCTCAGGACATGGAAGTCCTGCTGTATGGGCAAACCATTACCCAGGAATTCCTGGTAACAGACAAAATGGTGATCTTTATGGATTAAAAATTTGGGATTTAGGAATACCAATCTTCCCAATGAGAAAAATAAATAATCCATACAAAAACCCAATAGTAGTCGTTGGTGGATGTCACAATGCTATGTTCAATGTTTCATTGATTCCAACCTTGCTTGATACAAGAAATGAAAATATGATGCATTCATATGGTAATCCAACACCAGAATGTTGGGCTTGGACTCTTGCAAAATATCCAAAAACAGGCGCTATAGCAACAATGGGTAACACAGGATACGGATATGGAATTCTAGGAGAATGGTGTACATCTGGCGGAGTAGATAACTGGATAACAACTGAAATATTTGTACAGTACGGCAATGGATTTGATATACTTGGAGAAACCCATTCACAGGCTATCGAGAGCTATATACAAAACATTGGACTAGGAGATCTTGGTGACAGAAAAACAGTAACACAATTTGTACTACTTGGTGACCCAAGTTTACAACTTGGTGGATACGCATAAATTTAAGGCAAGAAAAGATAAATAAAACCCAAGAAATAGGGCTATAATGTCTAGCCCTCTCTTTTTTATTTTAATTTTTTTTAATAACTTACAATAGGTTTAAAGAGCAATTACTCATTATCTTTTAAGGATGCATAAAACAAAAGATCAGTTATATGAAAAGATAAATGATTTAAAAACAAAAAATGAGTTTGAAGAAGAAATTTCAAAAATAAAAAAAGATAATGACGAACTTTTTGATGATGATACTGCTGCCCTTTTTATAATTGACAAATTAGGAAGAAATCAAGAAAATATTTGTAAAATTATTGATCTTGAACATGGAATGGAATGCACGATTTTTGGAAAAGTAATTGATATTCATAAATCAAGAAGGTTCAATCGTAAAAACGGCACTCAAGGTCGAGTGATAAATCTGGACATATCAGATGGTACTGGAAATTGCCGTCTAGCTTTATGGGATAAAGATGTTGATCTAGTTGAAAAACAATCAATAAAAAATAATACAAATATAAAAATTATTAATGGCTATGTTAAAGATGGATTTAATGGAATTGAGATAAATGTTGGAAGGTATGGACTTATCGAGATAAATCCGGCTAATACACCAGAGCAAGTTGAAGAATACATACCTGATCCAAACGAAATAACAGGAAAAATAATTAAAATTGAACCAACTAAGGCTTTTTTTAAGGATGATGGCGAGTTTGGATTTGTAACCTATGTAGAAATAGAAACAAAAAATGGTATTGAGCAAATAACTCTATGGGACAAAAAGGTAAAAGAGATTCAAAATTTCAAATTAGGTGAACAGGTAAACATAAAAAATATTAATTTCAAAGAGAAAAATGGAAAAAAAGAGATACATACAAAAAATAAATCTATTATAGAAAGAGTTTAGCATCCTCCTTGGACATATTTTGTATTTTTCTCAAGTGAATATTGTGCCTTTTGAAGTTCTCTACCTAAATACATATAATGAGATGGTAGAAGGTTTGGTACATTTTTCAATATTGTATCACATAGAGAGTCTGCTTTATTTCCCGTAAAAATCTTTTCAAGAATACCTGTAACAATTCTATTTTCCTTGTAAACATTTGAATAATACTCAACTCGAATTTCTTTTTTATTTTTATCTAATTCTATTACAAAAAAACCATTTGAATCAAGTATTACATCTTTTTGAGGTGTTTTTTTAGCTTTAATTAGTGGAACTTCTTTATCTACCATTTATGATTTCACCTGCCTTTACTAGATTTTTCAATTTTAGGAAGGCTACACTTTTTTGTAGCATCTTCTGCCCACAATCGGGTGCTATCTGTTTAATTCTATCTCCAAATATATCAATTCCTTTTTTTATATGATTAACAATTTCATCAACAGATTCAATATCTGATTTATCAGATCTAACAGAACCAAGACAAATATCTTTTTTTACATCATATTGATTAAAAGTATCAAATAGCATTGGTAAAGCTTTGAACTCATGTGAAAGAATATCAACTGGCATTTCCAATAGTTCAGGTATTACATTTTTAACATTACCGCAAACATGAAGTCGAACAGGACAAGAAACGCCTTTTATAATAGTATTAATTAATTCTTTCCCATAATCAGGAATTCCCATCGAAAAAAATGGTTCATCAATACCAATTAAATCCACATACTTTTGCAATATTTTTGCCTCTTGATTTAAAGCTTTGGCAAAATCAAAAGAAAGTTCTTTATCATTATTATAAAAAAGGTTAACACAGGAATTTGTTAGAGTGTATGGACCTGTTATCAAACCTATCAAATGCTTATTTTTTGGTATAAAAGTTTTAATAAATTTTTGATCTTCTACAGTAATAGGACCATCATATTCTATTTTATCAATGATTTCCGTTCTGTCCCTTATTCTGCATCCCTTTAATCTTCTAGTAAATATGTTTACAAATGGATCTCTTGTTTGCCCATCAGAAATAATATCAATACCAGAATTCAACATATCTTTTACTGCGGATTTAATATAATTATCCCAACTCACAATCTTTTGTTTAAAGTATGCTTTTACATGTTTTATTGTATCAATATCAATTGGATATGAACCTATCACAGAGGTTTTAATTAAATTCATTAAAATAATTTCCTCCTAGGATGAGAATCATCTGGAGATATCCCAAAATAATTCTCAACATACTCTGAAATCAATATATCTTGCCATGCAATCATTGGAAAAACTGTATTTGAATTATTAATTGGACCATATATTGTAAAATCTCCTCCAAACATTGGTATATTTATATTTGATGAAGCATCAACTTGTTTACGTATGGATTTAAAATCATCCAGCCATTTTGATTTTTCAACAACATTATGTATCGCACAACCTGTTGGAAGTCCCATTTCTTCCTTTATAACTGGAATTGCTGCAATTGCTGCACCACTATAATCTCCGGGAGCCATTGCCGCTGTATCAACCAGAATTTTTTTTACTCCTAACTTTTTTGTTAAATTAATTAGACCATTATCAATTAAGTTTGCCCCATTTTCTAGAATTTCTATCTTTCCATCCGGTGATTTATCCTTTGGATTGAAAGCTACAATAATTGCCATATTTGGAGTATGATTCTTTAATGCATCGCGTTCTTCATTAGTAATTCCAATATGAATTGAATTATAAATTGTTCTTTGGAGTAAACCTTTATCATCGAGTAATTGAAGAGTTTTTATTTTTAAATCAGGTTCAATTATGTCAATTGAAAAAGGTTGTCTTTTTGGAATTTTTTTATCAATAAAGTTCAGTATTTTTTCTATGTATTGTTCCTTTCTAATAAAAAAATCTGGAATTGAAGGATTTCCTAGTTTCTTGGTTAAACCTAGCATATCTTTGATTTGGTTTTCTGCTTTAATAAAATCAGGTTCACCTTTAAAAAATAAACCACCAATAAGAACTGTTGGATAAACTCCTGGTTGTCCACCAATTTTAACTCCTGAAATTTCAAATATTCTTTGGTCCTTTGTAAAAGAAAACATTTATTCGCCTCTTTTAACTATCTTACCTAAATAATTTATTTTAATTTTTGAATGTATCACTCTTTTATCATCCAAATTAATCTCATTTTTTTGTTTAATTTTTATAGCATAATAGGGTTTTCCAAATGAAGGTGGGGATTTTTTTATGTACTCATCTATTTTTCTTTTAATTATTTTTTTATCAGAAACACCAATTAAATCAATAATTTCAATTTGATTTTGAAACCTTTTTATTGCTTCATTATTTAAATTTTCTATATAAGGAATAGCTCCTCGAGCTCCAATAATTTTATTATTTCTATCTATTCCATTTTTATTTAATGCGATAAGTGATAATCCTGAACGATGACCTCTTATATCATCACCACAAACTACAATATATCTAATATTCGGATTTGATATTACATTTGCAACAATTTTTTCTATTCCAATATTTTCAGTTTTTAACCAGCCATATATTGCTACATTTTCAGATGGAATATAATCTAAATTAAGTATTACAACTGCTACACATCCTTTATGGTTGCAAACTATAAATTCTCCACCCCACGGGTAGTAATCATCAGGCATTTTTATTCCTCGGATTATTTATGATAATATTAAAAATAGTTTAAATACACTCTCCCACAATTTTATAAATGTATATCAATTACCTTATATCTGGTTGTTAGATGGAGAAAGACAGCGCTAATGAAATTGATAATTTACCTGGTGTTGGACCTGCTACTGCTGAAAAATTAAGAGAGTCCGGATTAACTGAACTAATGGATATTGCAGTAATTAGCCCTCAAGAACTAACTGATTTAGCAGATTTAGGTTTAACCACAGCTTCAAAAATTATACAAGAAGCTAGAAAAATGGTTAATAAAGATGATTTTAAAACTGGAAAAGAACTTTTTGAAAAACGTCAGGATATTGGAAAAATCTCCTGTGGATCAAATACATTAAATGAATTATTGGGGGGAGGTTTTGAATCTCAATCAATAATAGAATTATTTGGTGAATTTGGTTCTGGTAAAACTCAAATTGCTCATCAACTTTGTGTAATGGTTCAACTTCCTAAAGAACAAGGTGGATTAGAGAGTCATGCATTTTATATTGACACAGAAAATACTTTTAGACCTGAAAGAATTATTCAGATGTCTGAGGCTCGTGATTTAGACCCAGATGAGGTACTTTCAAAGATTCATGTTGCAAGAGCTTATAACTCAAGTCATCAAATGCTCCTTTTAGACAAGGTTAAAGAACTTTCAAAAGAGGTTTCAGGTAGATTACTTATTGTTGATTCACTAACAGCACATTTTCGTGCTGAATATATTGGTAGAGGAGCTCTTGCCGATAGGCAACAAAAATTAAACAGGCATATGCATGAATTATTAAGATGGAGTGACCTTAATAATGGTGTTGTTTGTGTAACTAATCAAGTGGCTGCTAAACCAGACGCTTTTTTTGGTGATCCAACAAGACCTATAGGAGGTCATATTGTTGGTCATACTGCTACTTTTAGAGTATATTTGCGAAAAAGTAAAGGCCCAAAAAGAATAGCTAGACTTATTGATTCTCCACATCTTCCTGAAGGTGAAGCTGTTTTTACTATTACTAAAGAAGGAATTAATGATTAAAATTGCAGTATATTTTAATCATTAACATTATTTTTTCAATAATTAAGGTAATAGGTCATGAATAAATTCCCAATAAATATACCATAATACTATCTCTAATAAATAGAATAATTGAATTTTTCCGGATGTCAACAAATTAATAATTACAATTAAAGATAATGATGTAATCACTGTAATTGCTAATATCATTACAATAAATTGTAGAATAAAATTGTCGAATAATGATGAACGAAGATTTAAATTATTATTAATTTCTTTTATTATTGTAATTTTATTTGCTAGTTTCTCATCTTTTTTTATTATTTTATCAATTTCATCAAAAATTGCTATATCAGCAATCTCTACTGAATCAATATTTAATACTTTATCATCAGCTTTATTAGCAATATCTACAATATTTTTAAACAATAATTCCTTTGTTTCAGTAATATTTATTTTTTCTTTTTGTTCTACTGTTGCAATTGCAGGTTGAATACCCAAACCTAAAAATAGAATTATTATCCCAATTACCAGCGTCTTTTTAAATATAGTAAATTTTTTTACCATTAGTTATTACCTCCCATTAATCTATAATATAATATTATATTTCATATTTAAATTTTACAATAAAAATAACAATATCTAGTTTTTTTGTATTAATAAGAATGATTCAAAACGGAAATCACCAGATAACCTAATAATCAGCCGACATATATGTCTATTGACAAGTTTGTTATAAACGCAAGACTTAAATGTAAAGATAAATATTCACATTCTTGGAGGTTGAGAGTATGGCGTATATGCATGATGGGTGGACATTGTATACACGTGATGTAAAACTTAAGGGTGGAAGAACCCAAACTATATATTTCTTTAGTAAAAGAAAGCCAAAAAGTGGTACTCCTTGTGAATTGCCAAGTGGATACAAAGTTGGTGTAAATAAAAGGACAGGTTTACCCTATCTGAAGAAAAAATAGATGTGTTATTTTAGAGCTGACATTTTGTCAGCTCAACCTAATTTTTTATAGATTAATATTTAATATTATAGCTTGTTTTAGGTAAAAGAGAGCAATGATATCAAAGATTGGTTTTGTAGTTAATCCTATTGCAGGTATGGGTGGTAAAGTAGGTTTGAAAGGTACTGACGGAGTTTTAAAAAAAGCGATAAAACTGGGGGCCAAACCAATTGCAACTCAAAAAGCAGTCGAAACAGTAAAAAAGTTCATTTCTATTAATTCTAAAAAAGATAAAATTAAATGGTTTACATGTAAAGGTGAAATGGGTAGCAATGTATTAAAAAAAGCTGGAATAAAAAATTTTGAAATAGTGTATTCACCAAAATATAATAGTACTAGTAAATTGGATACAAAAAATGCATCTGAAAAATTTATTGAAGAGAAAGTAGATTTAATTCTTTTTTGTGGTGGAGATGGTACTGCAAGAGATATTTTTGAGATAGTTAAAACAAGAATTCCAATTCTTGGCATTCCATCAGGCGTTAAGATGCATTCAGGGGTGTTTGGAATTAGTACTTCTGCATCTGCTAAAACGCTCAATGAATTTGTTAATAATAACCTTACAATTGGCGATGCGGAAATTATGGATCTTAATGAAGAAAAATATAGAAAAGGAGAATGGAAAATTAAATTATTTGGTATAGCAAAAGGTATTGTTGAACCAACTTATATTCAAGTTGGTAAATCAACTTTCGAAACTTTATCAGATAATGAAATTAAAGATGAACTTTATGAACATATTTTGGATGAAATCGAAAAAAATAATGATTGTTTATTTCTTTTTGGCTCTGGAGGAACAATAGATTATATTGCAAATAAAATTGGAGTCAAAAACTCATTACTTGGTATCGATGCAATATATAATAAAAAAGTAATCGGCACTGATCTTAACGAGCAAGGCATATTAAATCTATTAAGGAAATATCTAAAAGTAAAATTATTACTTAGTCCAATTGGTGCCCAGGGTTTTATTTTAGGTAGAGGAAACCTACAACTGAGTCCTGAAATTATAAAAATTATTGGTATTGATAATATTATTGTTGTATCAACTCCAGCTAAACTTGCATCAATTCCTGCTATCCGTGTTGATATGGGAGATGAAGAACTAGATAGAATGTTTGCTGAAAAAGAGTTTATCATGGTTGTGATTGGATACCGTCTTAGTAGAGTCGTAAAGATTCAAACATTAACATAATTTTTAAAGGAAGTTCTATTAAATTTAACCAACAACTTTTAATATTTTTACTTGATTCCCAGAAATCTTAAAAGAATTAATATAAACAATGGGAGGTTTTTACTAATGAACAGAAATTCAAAATCTTTTTTAAAAGAGGAATATGATGAACTTGTCAAAAAGAACTTTGATTGGAAACTTAGGATTTTAGAATCTGGTTCAACACCACATTCTATTGTTGATGGAAAAAAAGTAATCATGCTTTGTTCAAATAATTATCTAAGTCTAAGTAATCATCCTAAACTCATAAAGGCTGCAATTGATGCAGCTAAACAATATGGTGCCGGATCTGGATCTGTTAGAGCAATTGCTGGTACGATGAAACTTCATATTGAAGTAGAAAAAAGACTTGCAAAATTCAAAAGAACTGAATCATCTCTTATTTA
The DNA here is from genome assembly GCA_001595915.1 of Thermoplasmatales archaeon SG8-52-3. GTDB lineage: Archaea > Thermoplasmatota > E2 > DHVEG-1 > DHVEG-1 > SG8-52-3. The sequence continues at coordinate 27,980 of LSSG01000084.1, read as the reverse complement.
TCAAACCGGCTTTGCTGCAAATGCCGGACTTATACCTCAACTTGTTGGAAAGGAGGATATAATAATATCTGATGAGCTAAATCATGGAAGTATAATCGATGGAGTTAGGCTTACAAAAGCAGAAAGAGCAGTTTATAAACATCGAGATATGGGTGAACTAGAAAAAGTTCTGATTGAAGCTGATAAAAAAAGCAGAAGAATTCTGATTATAACAGATGGCGTATTTAGTATGGATGGAGACATTGCACCAATGGATAAAATTGTAAAACTTGCAAGTGAATTTGGTGCAATGACTTATGTAGATGACGCTCATGGAGAAGGTGTTATTGGAGAAGATGGACGGGGAATAGGTGCTCATTTTAATATTGAAGGAAAAATTGATGTTGAGATGGGAACTTTTAGCAAAGCTTATGGAGTTGTAGGTGGTCTTATTGCTGGTAGTCAAAATTTAACAAATTTTGCTTATAATAAATCCAGAACATGGCTTCTTTCAGGTTCACATCCACCAGCTGTTGCTGGAGCCCAATTAGCAGCAATTGATGTTTTAGAAACAGAACCTGAACATGTAAAAAAACTATGGGATAACACTAATTATTTCAAAAAAGAACTAATATCAATGGGATTTGATACAGGTGAAAGCGAAACACCAATAACTCCAGTAATTGTTGGAGAATCTAGTAAAGCAAAAGAACTCAGTAATAAACTATTTACTGAAGGTATATTTGCACTTCCAATAGTATTTCCAATGGTTGCAAGAGACAAAGCAAGAATCAGGACTATGATGAATGCTGGACTTACAAAAAAAGATTTAGACTTTACACTTGAAAAATTCGAAAAACTAGGAAAACAATTAGACATTATCTAAATTTACCCCTTTTTTAATTTTCATGAAAAAAGAAGTTAAAACATTACATGTTTCATTACAATATTCAAATAGAAAAAAAGCAGAAATATTTTTCAATAAAATACTTGGACTTAAACTCAATAAAACATTTACTTTATCAAAAGATTTGTCAAATCAAATTTTTAATATAGACGAAGAAGTAATCGTAGATGTTTATAGCAATGATAAAGCATATTTTGAGGTTTTTATAACAAAAATTATAACAAAATATAACTTTGAACATATCTGTATTGAGATTGACAATAAAAAAGAGTTTATAGAAATATGCAAATCATATGGATTAAAACCAATATTTGTGAAAAAAGGTGAAAAGACTCTACTATTTATTAAGGATTTTTCAGGTTATTTATTTGAAATAAAAGAAAGTCAATCGTAACGAAAAAAAATGATTTTATTTTCTACTCCATCTCCCTTTTTTCTTTTGACTTAAAACTTTATCAATAATTGTTTGTTCATCTGCTTCCACAATAGATTCATCATCTTTTGCATGTTTTTTTATTGCCTCATCAATTGCATCACCATCTGCCTCAACAATTAATCCATTATCTTTTTCATCATCTAAATTTTTTAATTCATCTTTATTTAGTTCTTCTAACAATGAATCATCGATATCATTTTGAGTTTCATCTTTTGTGTAATCATCACTCGTTTCTGAAATGGAAGATAATTCCTCAGATTTTTCTTCTGTTGGTATTTTATTTGTATTTGACTCTTTTTCAGTATTTTTATCTTCAGGCCTTTCTTTATTATCAATCTGCTCCTCTGAATCTGTTTTATTTTCTTTTGTGGGTATTGCAGGTGATCCCTCCGGTATCATATTAAATGCTTCAAATAAAAAATCTTTTTCCTCAACTGTAGGAGCCCAAAGAAAATTATCTTTTTCTTTGTAAATATTAGGAGCAGATTTATCAAAATGAGCCATTAATGATAATTTACCAGAGCTTTTATCTTTAAAAACCTCAAGTTTCAAATTAATTTTATTTTCTTTAGACATTACATTCCATCCTTCCTATTAAAATTAAGAATAAATTACTAGAACTTATACCTTGTGGTTTGTAAAAAACTATTATATAATATAATTAAAAAAAAGTGAATTATTTTACATTTTATTTAATTACTATTAAATCAAATCCTACATCCTTCCAATCTACCTTATAATAATTTTTAGTTAAAGAATGATATACAGTGCTAAATTCTTTTGTTTTTTTACTTTGTAAATCATATATGTAAGAAGTTTTGTTAAAAAGTTCATTATCATTAGTGTCATTGAACCTTATTATAATTTTAATTTCATTAATAGTTTTACTACCATTATTTTTTACAAAACCTGTAATTTGTTTATATTCTTCTCCTGTCAAATCCAAACGAGTTTCAACTGAATAATTTACTAATTCCAATTTTACTGTGTTTCCATTTGTGCTATTTGTATTAGAATTATTTGATGAGCAGCCAGATAATAAACTAACAACTACAATTATTACAGCAATAATTATTACTGTACTACTAAGTAATAGCTTTTTTTGTTTTTCCATATATCTTATATAAACAATTATTAAATATATAATTTTTTTTAATTTATAGAACATTCTATTAGGGCTCCATTTATTGGAGCCCTAGAATATTTATCGATTCTTTAGTAGAAATTGAAATTTGTAACATCCCTTCAATATTCAAGTGGTCTTTAACCACGATTATGATTGTTTGATATTATTTTTTATGATATTTTTACATTTGTTTAGATGTCGTGTTATTCTTTAATATAAATCTTAATTTTTTCAGTATATTAACTTTTTTTGTTAAAATGTCAAAATGTATAAAATTATTCAATTAACTGGAAACCATCTAGGTTTTTACATTTAGTAATTATTCTGGATTGTATAACCGAATTACATTCTATTTTAAGAATAACATAATTACCATAAGAAATTTCTAAAACATTTGCATTTTCATAAATCCACGAAATGAAAGATTGAGATTTCTCATTTAATGGTAATTTTATTTTAAATCTAACTAATTGAGGTAGAGACTCATAAGTCAATTTTAAAAGAATATCGATATTCTTTTCGTTTTTTACAGAAATTGATATAATTTTTTTATTTTCAAAAAATCCCTGATTTTTTAAATAATCAATTCTAGAATTTATTTCCTTTTCAGTAATCATATCAATTTTATTTAATGTAATAATCACTGGAGATTTTACACCAAGTTCAATTAATTCATCTAAGGAAACTTTTAATTTATTTGCAATAATTTCTTTTTTTTCACTAATATCAATAATTAATAAGACAACGTCAGATTCTTCAATTTCTTCTAAAGTTGAATGAAATGCATCTATAATATATGCAGGTAAGTTTTGAATAAATCCAACTGTATCTGTAATTAATATTGGTAATCTTTTTTTACTAATTCTTCTTGTTGTAGTAGATAGTGTAGAAAACAATCTTCCTTCAACTTTTACTTTTTCATCAGATAACAAATTTAATAGACTACTTTTACCTGCATTTGTATATCCTGCTAGCGAAACTAAGTAAAAACCACCAACATGTCTATGTCTTCTACGTACCTCTCTTTGATTTCTGATATTTGTTAATTGTTCCTTTATTTTTTTCATCTGTTTTTTAATCATTTCATAATAATCATCAACTTGATATTCTCCGCCAGCCATAAAACCAGGATGTTCTCCAGATCTTGCTCTATGAATAATTTCTCTTACAAAAGGTCTTTCATATTGAAGTTGAGCTAATTTTACTTGGAGTTTTGCTTCTTTTTTATCTGCTCTCTCTTCAAAGATTGCTAGGATTAGTCTTATTCTATCAAATACATCCAATCCAATTTTTTTTTCAAGATTGAACCATTGAGAGGGTTTTAACTCGCCATCTATTATTATTAAATCTATTTTTTGTTCAGAAGTATCTAGATATTCCTTAATTTCTTCGACCTTTCCACTACCTATAAAACTGTTTACATCTGGGATTTGTCTATTTTGAATATAAGTCTTAATAATTTTATAATCTAGAGAACCAGCTAAATCAATTATTTCTGAGACATCTTCATTTAAGGATATTATTATCGCATTCTTTTTGGTCATTTTAAGTTTAAACCTTTTTTGGAATAGAAATCAAAGATATAAAAATAATAGGTTAATATGAAATTAACATAATTAAGATCTATTTTTAGATTAATCTAAAGAATAAAGAAAAAATTTTGAAGATTTCACAAAGTTTATTTAGTATGAGTGACAAATATATACATGTTAATAATTAACAAACACAAGGGAGGTGAGATAGATATATATAAATGTGGTTGGGGTAACTTCAGATAAGGCAGAATTAATTGAAATAGAAAACATAGTAAAAGTATTTGTAGTTACAGAAAGAGTTATTGATTTAGCAAGTGAATTAAAATCTGATGTATCTAATTCAAATAAATTAAAATCCATAAAAGAATTAAATAATAACCCTAATCCATATAATAAATATTTAAAACCTTTAAATGTCAGAGGATTCAATTGAACCTGAAAACATATATAATCTAAAAAGTACTAATTTGAATGAAACTTTTATAAAAATAAAAAAAAATTCAAAAAATAATGATTTTTGTCAGTAAAATTTAAATAAAATCAGCTATAATATTATTTTAGAGGAGGTGAATAAGAATGAGTGTTACAATAAAAAATAGATCTTTAATAACTGCAACTATAATTTTACTATTACTTTCAACAATACAAATAGTTATTGGAGATAATGTATCCAACAAAGAAGCAGAAATAATAAATGCTGAAAATAATGATAGTTTTAATGATTGCATTATTCTTATATTTGGGAAATGTAATGATGTAACAGGTCCAATTCTATGGAAATTTGGATTATATTGTAATTTTTTCAAAAAGGATTTTACAATTAATGCAAATGGCGAGATTGACGAAACAATAAATCTAATTATACGAGGTGGTGGTGGTTTTAAATTCATGTGGGGCAAGGAAAATATAAAAATCAACTTAAACGGTGCTACCGGCATATTATTCTGGGGTGGAAAATCATTACTAGTAGAAAATAATTTCATTATTGCAAGATGTCAAGCAGATAATGCATATTTAATCTATTAAATGTAAAAAATTATTAATTATTTTCAATTTTTTTAAAATATTCTATCCTTTTTATTATCTATATTTTTTGTTCATAAACTGAATTTTTTATGAAAAAATTATATTTTGTACAAAGTCAATAAAATAAGTTTTATATAAAAACTCACAGTAATAAAATTTAGGAAGTATAGTTAAGATGATGAAAGAAATATTTTAATATTTCTTGGAAAAAAATCATGAGTTATTGTTAAGAGATTTTGTGGGGGAGGTGGTTTAATATTTTCCAATTTTCCCTTCCTTACCCCCACACAATTAATTATTTTTTTAATTTTTTAAAATATCTAAGTGTACTATAGAATCTTTGTAAAGCAGTAATATTTCCAATAACTGCAAAATAAATCAATACCCATTCTAAGAGATATAATTCCAAGGGTAGTTTTAAATCAGAATAAAAAAGCAATATATGTTGAATAATTGGAGCAAACATAAGTAATACAAGTCTATCAGCTCTTCCAAGCAAGCCTGAATAATTTCGCTTGTAACCAACTGCCTGAGCCTGAGTCCCCATATAACTTGTTAAAAGCATTCCAACAATTGCAAGAAGTCCAATACTTGGATATCTACACCAAGGACTTAATGCTAGACCACCAAGAATTAACACGTCGGCAAATCTATCTAATGCATGGTCAAGAAAATCTCCCATCTTGGATGTCTTATTTGATAATTTTGCAACTTTCCCATCGATTGCATCAAAAAAACCATTTAAAAAGATAAAAATAACAGCATAATAAAGATAAAAATTAATTAATTCAAGATTTGGTGAAGATAAATAAAAAAATAAACCAGCAAGAAAAGCAAAAAGAACGGATAGCCAAGAAAGAGAATTAGGATTTATTTTAATAAATCGTCTTGCAATTGAATTAAGAATTGGATCTACATTTTTTCTCTGGTTATCAAGTACCATTATGGATCAACCTTTTTAGAATTGTTTTAGTATTTCCTCAGACCAATCAACTCTTCCTATTTTGAATTTTTTCATGTTTTTAAAATTATTTTTAGTTAAATCAATAATGTCATCTGCAATCTCAATAATTGATTTATTTGATACATCTATTTCAAAGATGTTACTTTCTTCATGAATCTCAGTAGCCTCACAAAGTATAATATCAAGAATTTCTGCTTCAATATTTTCCTTAATTTTTTCTTTTTTCCATCCTTTTTTTGTTAAATTATTTTTTAGAATTTTTGGGTGACACCTTAGTAAAATTATTTTTTCTGCAATTTTTAAAAGGTGTGATAGATGTCCTTCAATAATAATTAATTTTTTTTCACTGTAATTTTTTATAATATATTTGTTGAATTTTTCAATATCAACAAAATTTGAATCTCTTTTTATATCCTTTCCAATTAAAAAGTTATTTTCCCTTGCTTCTTTGTTAAAATCAATTACCTCTAAATTTCTATTTCTTAGTACTTCAGAAACAGAAGTTTTTCCAGTTCCAGGTGTTCCAGACAGAGCAATAATCATATTTCTAAACTAATTTATGATAATCATAACCTCTAAATCCTTCGTTATAACAGTAATGTAACTCTTGGAAATCCTTCCTGAAATCTTTTATATCTGACCTTATTTTATTTACGTTCTCATTTTTTAATAATGCTCTTTTAAAAAATTCTGCAATACTATCCATATCTGTTTCTTTCATACCGATTCTAGTAAGTTCTGGTGTGCCAAGTCTTAGACCTGAAGGATTTAACGGATCGGTATCACCAGGTATAGTATTCATATTTGTGACAATACCCGCATCCTCAAGTTTTTTTGAAGCTACTTTTCCCTTACCAGGCCCTATCTCAACAAGTATTTGATGAGATTTGGTAAAACCTAGTTTTTCTCCAAACACTTTGAATCCTGAATTATACAAAGATTGTGCTAGACGTTGTGCATTTTTAATTGTTTGTTTTGCATATGCTTCACCAAATTCAAGATGCTCAGCAAAAGCTATTGCTTTTGCAGCAACATGATGGAGATGATAAGAAGAAGTAACACCTGGAAATATCCCAAATCCCAATTTCCTTAAAAATGATTTATCCTCATCTGTATCCCCTTTATGATTAGAAACAATCATACCTCCTTGAGGACCTGGTAGAGTTTTATGAGTACTTCCACTCATTACATCTGCTCCTTCCTTTAAAGGATCTTGAAATTGTTTACCAGCAATAAGTCCCAAAACATGTGCAGCATCATATACGAGATATATTCCTAAATCATGAACAGCTTCTGCAAGTTCTTTTATTGGACTAGGAAATAAAAAAACAGAACGCCCATTTAATGCAAGTTTTGGTTTTACTTTTTTTATAAGTTTAACTGCTGCATCAACATCAATGTTCATTAATTCATCATTGAAAGGGTAAGAGACCAGATTTATACCTCTAACACCAGCACCTCCCCACTTTCCAAATGATATATGAGCACCATTTGCAAGATCTAGAACTACTGCTGTTTCTCCGGGTTTTATTAAAGCCTTTAAAATCCCAATATTTGCAGTTGTTCCAGCAGTGGGTCGAACGTCTGCATAACTACAGTTAAAAAGTTTTTTTGCAAGCTCCATTGCCTTTACTTCAACATTATCAAAAAATTTACATCCTTCATAATATCTATGACCTGGAGTTCCTTCAGCATACCTACCATGAAAATCAGTAAGAAGCATTTCTCTGCAAAGTGGTGATAAAACATTTTCGCTAGCAATCATTGGAAGTGAACTAGCAAAAAATTCATTATTCATCTTTGCTTGTTTTCTTATGTATTCAACATCAATATACCAACCCATTAGAATCACTCAAAAGCCATATTAAGAAACCTAATAAAAAGGTAATGGATACAAAAAATTATATTTCAATAAAATCTCTAGTTGATTTGGTTAAAAATTCTGCTCCTTTACTTTTTACAAGAACATCATCTTCAATTCTTACACCGCCTAAATCTGGAATATAAACACCTGGTTCAATTGTAAATACCATATTTTCTTTAAGTATGATATCGCTATTTGAACTAAGCCTTGCATTACTATCATGTACAGATATACCCAGAGAATGTCCTGTTGAATGAATGAAACGATCTTTAAATTTAGAAGTTTGTATGTAAGAATGAACCAAACCATGAACTTTTGATGCCTTTACACCAGATTTTATAGCATCAAAACCAATCCTTTGTGCCTCTAAAACAACATCATACATTTCCTTTTGCATTTTACTTGCCTTATCAAAGATAAAGGTTCTTGTAATATCAGAATTATATTTTTTATAACAGGCTCCAAAATCACATAATACAAAATCTCCTGTCTTTAACTTTATGTTTCCATGAGTATAATGTGGTTCAGCAGAATTTTTTCCGAAAGACGAAATTGTCTCAAAAGCAGATTTATCTGCACCATTTTTTTGCAAAAGATAATCAATTTCTGCTGCAAGTTCATATTCATACATACCATCTTTAACTATCTCTGGAATTTTATTTGCAACAATATCTGCAATATTACAAGCTTCTTTTAAATATCTTAATTCAATTTCATCTTTTACAAGTCTTATCTTATCAATTGATTGTGAAACATCAAAAAAATCACTATCTGAGAGTAAACTTTTAATTTTTAAAAAACTTTTAAAGGAAATCCCATTGAAATTTAAACCAATTTTACTAAATGAAGAAACTGAATTTTTTAATATTTCATTAAATTCAGTTTGATTTTTATAAACATTAATTTCTACATTTGTTTTTTTTGCTGTTTCTTCTTCAAGTTCAGGTACCATCAGTTTAATTTTTCCATCTGGAAATAATATAACATATGATCCTTCAAATATTCCATGATTTAATCCAGTAAAATAAAAGAAATTATCATCTATGAAAGGCATCGAATCATTTTTAATAAGGATAACTTCAGGTTTTTTACTGATATTGTCAAATAATTTTTTAACCCTTTTTTCCAACATCACACCGCCGATATAAAAAAGGGAGCATATACTATAATAAAAAACGAAAAGTTAAACAAATGCCATAAATGATGAAAAATTGAAATTTAGTATCCTTTGATTAAGTTATGCAACTCTGATAAATCGTTTTTGATTGTTTCAACTTGTTTCATTTTTTCATTTTCAAAGTTTTTAAGTATATCAGGTAATGGTTTTGTCAATTTGTAGATGTGTACTGGACGACCCTTTCCTTTCTTTTTAAGATCCCTCTTTTTTGCCCAACCTCTTCTTCGCATTTCCTGCATAGCGACACTAACTTCAGGTTGTCGGAGATCAGCACCTTGCTCTACATCAGCAGATCTGCATTCATCAACCTGAGAAATATACATTAGAGTTTTTGCTAGATTTTTTGGCATTCCTAGTTCTGAAAATAATTGGACAGCTTTGTCATCTTTTTCATCTAATACAAACGAGTTCTTTCGCTTCATATTCTCCTCGCCTTTGTAATTCATTCGAGAGTATTTATATTTTTCTTATTTTTTCAATTCCAGATAGATTTTTATTATTGTAGTTTCTAATAATAATTGAACTTTCACTAAGCATTTTCTTTGCCAGACTATCTGGATAATCACCTGAATATATTATTTCTTTAACACCTGCATTTATTAACATTTTAACACAAACAACACATGGAGTATTTGTACAATATAATATTGAATCTTTAATTGAAACTCCAAAAACAGCTGCTTGAATAATTGCATTTTGTTCTGCATGAAGACCCCTGCAAAGCTCATGTCTTTCACCAGAGGGAATATCCATGTTTTCCCTTAGACATCCTTCTTCTGAACAATGACTAAGTCCTTTTGGAGCACCATTATAACCAGTGCTTAGAATATGTTTGTTTTTTACAAGCAATGCTCCAACCTTTCTTCTCAAACATGTACTTCTCTTTGAAACAACATAAGCCATTTCCATAAAATATTCATCGTAAGATGGACGATTCTCCATAAAAATCCCAAAGATAATAGTATGAACTACTTAATAAAATTATGATTTTGTAAAATGAAATGTAAATTACATCGCTATTATTAAAAACATAAAATAGATATCATAAATAAATTTTTAAAAATATGGAGGGAAAAAGATGTCACATAAATATGGTATTTATCAATCTACTTCTAAAAGTTGTATTTTTTATAAACAAGATGAAGACGGCAACCAATCAACATTTAATATTTTTGTAACAAAGTCAAAAGATGATGAAAATAAAAATGACTTATTTGCATACATTGACAATGAACAAATGAAAAAGGATAATTGGGCTTCTGCAAAAGATGTTGAAGTTAGAGAATTAATTAAAGCCTTTGGAGGATGGGCATCAGATGCACCTATGGTATTTGAACTTGAAGCTCAAAAGAGCTTAAGCCAATGTCTAAGTTCAGTTTTAAAAAAAGAACCTGATGAATAAAAATTAAGGCATTTAATTTTTTATTTTAACTTCGATTTCTTGAAAATCTTTAACAGCATATGAATTTTTAAAAACATCTTTTGCTTCTTTTTGTATTAAACTACTATCTAAATACCTTGGACTTAAGTGGGTTAAAAGTAATTTATCTACATTTGCTTTTTTAGCAATTATTGCTGCTTGTTTTGCAGTTGAATGTCCATAGTCACTTGAGATATCTTCAAAAGATGAATCAAATGTTGCCTCATGAATTAAAACATCAGCATTTTTTGCAAAATCAATCATTTTTTCGACTGGGCGTGTATCACCAGATACTACAATTTTTCTACCTTTTCTTGAGGGACCTAGAACCATATTTGGTTTTATTTTTTTACCATTTTCAAGAGTTATAGTTTCTCCTCTTTGTAATTTACTAAAAAGTGGTCCTTCTGGAATACCTAGTTTTAGAGCCTTTGGTTTATTAAATTTTCCAGGACGCATTTTTTCTTCAAGTGAATAAGCAATTGTTGGTACACCATGTTTTACTCTTAAAACATTAATTGAGTAATCATTGAAATCCAAATTTGATCCTTCATCTATCTCATGAGAAATAATATCATAATTTGGTGTAAAATATCCTAAGGAGGTTAACTGACTAACAAGTTTGTTCATACCTTTTGGACCATATATATGCAATGGAATTTCTCTATCATTTAATTGCATAGTTTGAATAAGTCCTGGTATTCCAAGAAAATGATCACCATGAAAATGAGTGATAAAAATTTTTGAAATTTGCATATAACTTAACTTTGATTTTTGAAGTTGACGCTGGGTGCCCTCCCCACAATCGAAAAGAATGACCTCACCTTTTCTTTTTATTGCAATAGCTGGTGCACTTCTTTTTATTGTAGGCCAACTTCCACTAGTTCCAAGGAAAATAATTTTCAGCTGCGTCATTAAAATAGAGATATTAATTTATTGTAAAAGCATTGTGGTCATTTCTGATAAACAATAAAATGACGAGTAAGACTTCTATGTGCCCTAAATTCATGTTTTTCTACAATTGATAAAAATTTTTCTCCAATAGTTATGAAATCTTTATTAGAAAGTCCAATTACAGCTTTTCCATTTTCTTTTAATAAATTTGAAATATTTTTAAAAGCCCTTTCGTAAAGTATAGTAATATTTTCACCTTTAGTCGTTGTTGATTTTCCATAAGGCATATCAGTAACGATAGCATCAACTTTATTGATCTTTTTACCAATATCTCCAATGTCTAAATTATACAATTGATAATTTTTAATGTTGTAATATTCAAGATTTTTTTTACATCCATCAATCATTTTCTGTTCAATATCACTACCAATTATCTTTATTCCAATAATTCCTGCTTCAATAAGTATTCCACCAGTCCCGCAAAATGGATCAAGTAAAATACCATTATTTTTTATTGAAGAAAGATTTACCATTACACGTGCAATTTTCGGATGTAAAGAAATTGGGGAGAAAAAAGGGCGAAATTGAACTTTTCTTTCTTCAAATTGTTTTCTATTCAATTTAAAAATTTTTTGACCAACATAAACTTTAGAATCAGATATAATACTACGAATTTCTATATCTGGACTATCAAGTTCTACTTTTCTATCAGCAGTATATATTTCAGCCAAAGATTTAATTATTTGTTGAGATTCAATTTTTTTTGATCTATTTTTACACCTAACTGCTATTGAGCCATTTGTTTCGATTTTATTTTTAATTGGGTGTTTTTTTATCTCATTACTACTTGGTCTGCATGAGAATAAAAATCTATCTATATAATATGTGTAAGATAACCTATTTGTAATTTTTTTTAATTTTTTATTTTCAGCTTGAGTTTTAATAATAAAAACATCATCAGTTGATTCAAAAATTGAATATTTTATATCTTCAGATTTCAAGCATGCGATAATTTCAGCAGTTGGAATTGTTTTATGTTCTTTTGATAATTCAAATAGAAATTTCATTATTTTTGATAATTAATCATTATTTTTAAAGGTAGCTTTTATCAAAAATGGAGCGATTAGTGATGTTGCAATAGTAAGTATTATTGTAGTCAATAAAATTATATGAGCAACATTACCTATTAAAATATTATGAGATTGTGCTGTTGTAGCAATTATTAACGCAAGTTCCATTCTAGGAATCATTCCAACACCTACTTGTAAGGACTCTATTTTGCTCATACCAGCTAGTTTTGCTCCAATTCCACATCCAAGTATCTTTCCAATAATACTCATAAAAATAATTATGATTATAAATAAAAAAATTGAAGTAAATGATGATATTTCAATATCTCCACCATTCCATAAACTTGCCCCAACATAAACAAAGAAAATCGGAATAAAAAACCCATAGCCAATAGCCTTTATATCATCAATTATATTTTTTGACCTAACATTTTGACCAATAATAGCACCGGCAACAAATGCACCTATTATTCCAGATATACCAGATTCATAAGCAAAAAAAGAATATAATATAAGAATTGCAATTGTTATACTAAGAAAAGATTTAGGAAGCAGTAATTTTTCACCAAGTAATAAAATTTTATCTATAATTTTTAATCCTATGTAAAGAAAAATAAAAAAGAAAATTGCTATTTTTATACCAATCCATACAGCATCCATTAAAGAACCAATTCCCATAGCAAATGTTAGAAGTATGATTCCAATGATATCATCAAATACTGCGCTACTAAGTATAGTTGCACCAACTTCTGTATCTAAAACATTTAAATCCATTAATGATCTAACAGTAACTCCAACAGATGTTGCTGTAAGAATCAAACCTATTATTACACTTTCAGTAAATGAGTAACCAAAAAAAATTCCTGATAAAAATCCTAAAAATAAAGGTAATATTACACCTCCAATAGCTACATATAATGATGCCTTTTCTGTCTTTTTCAATTTTGATATACTTGTTTCTAGTCCAGATATAAATAGCAAAAATAAAATTCCAATTTCAGCAAAAAATATAAATTGTGGTGATTTAAAAAGTTCATTTATATTTGGTATAGAAATTGTATAATTAAAAAGAATATAATTTTGATTTGAAAGAACAAATACTCCTAAACCACTTAAAAGTATTCCAGCAATAATTTCACCAATTACAGCAGGCTGCTTAAATTTATGAAATAAATACCCTAAGACTCTAGCAAAAATAAGAGCTATTGCTATCAATAATAATACATTGAAAAATTCTTCCGTAACTATCAACCTTCTCCATCATTCAGAATTGGATGATATTGTGTTGCACTATAATATTTCCTAATTAACTGATGAAGTGTAAGTTCACCAACAATTATTTTATCTTTTACAACAGGTAATCTTCGGAGCTTGAATTTTACCATTCTCATTAGAGCATCAATTATTTTTTCATTAGGATCACACATAATTATCTTACTTGCCATAACTTCTCCAGCTGTATTTGCAGTACCATGCTGAATTGATCTAACATCAGGCATTCCAAAAACATAAGATGGAAAATGTTTTGGTGCAAGAATTGATAATACATCATGTTCTGTTATAACACCAATAAGCTCTTTATTTTCTTTATTTTTTATAACCCAAATATGATTTCTAGCCCCAAGAATTGATAAAACATGATGAATATCCTCATTTTCCTCAATTAATGGAAGATCCCATACTCTTTTATCCATTAATTGATCAACCTTTAGTTCATAAAATTCCTTAATTAACTTATTTTCCTTTGCCATTCTATTTTCCATTAATTAATAAACAATATTTAAAAACTACTCAAATAAAAAATTTATTTTTTATCTTTTTTCTTCATTTTTTTAAATATTTTATCTTTATGATGATCTACTCCCTCAAACCATTTATCAAGTCTTTCTTCATCGACCTCTCCAGTCAATTTATCAATTTCATATCTAATATCTTCTGTTCCTTCAAACCAATCATAGTCACGCTTTTGAATTTCTTTTTTCTTGATTATTTTTTCAGTCTTATCTTCTTCAGCAACAACTGGAACTACTTCTTTTTCCTTCATAGGCCTTGAAATCCTAATTTCTTCAATCTTTGACTCATTATTTGGTTGAATTCTAATTGTATCCTTGTCATAATAATAACTCTCAGACTTTTTTTCTGTTTTATCTATACTTCGTTTATCTTTATATTTTTCATCACTTTTTTCTTTGGATATTTCTTTTGCTCTAGCATTAACTGATAGTTTTTGCTTAAGATTTACAAACAAAATTGCACAAATCAAAATTATTGTTCCTATAAGAATTGTAAAATACCTATTCCGAATTATTAAATCAAGTAAAGTTGGAGGTATATTTACTTCCATTTGTACTAGTCCGTTTAAATAACCATCCTTGGAAGCAATTATAGTAATTTTATCTCTATCTTCAGGAGCAGTTAACCATGCACGTCCATTATCATCAGTATACGAGGATTGTCCAAAACTTTGTATTGCAATTATAACACCTTCTACAGGATCTCCATTTTTATCATTTTTAGTTACAGTAATAGAAAATCGTTCACCTGCATCAACTACATAATCATCATGAGAAATTACTAAAGAGTATAATTCTGTATCTAGGATAAGTATTGTTTTATTTGATGGGTTATATCCTTCCTTTGATGCTATTATCATATAATTTGTATCTTGATTTACCTGAGGAGCTTCAATTAATACTTCAGCAGTATCATTAATTTGATAAAATTGTCCGTTAAATTCAATCTCAACATCTATTAGCCAAGGCGAATCTTCCAAAATTTCAGGATCCATTACACTTATTGAAAAAAATTCTTCTTCATTAACTTCATCAGGTGCAATTATTTCTAATGTTTCCCCTTCTGCAGCATTTATATTATCTGTCATAATTATATTAATTGTCACAATTAATAAAAGTGTAATAAGGATATTTATACAGTTTATTTTAGTTTTTGGGGGGATATTTCTCCTCATTTACCACCTAGATATTTAGAGTGCTTTTTTCTAAGATGTATTATTCAATAATAAATGTTTGTTTTATTTTAAATGTATATTTTTTGTTATCTTTCATAAAATTCTTCATATTTTTATACTTATAATTAAAAAATTATCAAAATATTTATTAAATACAAATTATATTATTTAAATAGTTGAGAAAGGGATTGATGAATAAAAATGGTAACTATTGTAAACAAAAATTTATATATAAATAGTGCCAACTTAAGTATTAAGGTGAGATAATAGAATGCAATTTAACATAAAATTCAGAGCAACTCTAATAGCATTTATGTTAATTGCTAGCTCATTATCGCTTTTTATTATATCTACTGAATCTGTAAATGCCGATGATGAAGAAGGTTTTGAAGAACTTCTTTTATTGATAACAGGTTTACATCCATATGCTACAGCAGGATGGTATTCATATAAAGGTAATGAATCATTAGAAATTAATGGAGATATAAAATTTGACCTTTATCTATCCACAACTATATCAACGCAGACAAAATGGAAGGATGATTTACAGATATCTATTTATTCGTATAATGAAAATCTAATTTTACCAGTAAAAATAAAAAATACTTCTATAAATATTGTACCTGAATTATTTGGCGAGACTGTACAGAAATTCAATGTTACAATAGAAGACTTAGAATATAATCTAAGTTATGGAGACATTTTAATATTTACAGTTGAAATAATTCAGAGTGGTAAACCTATTGGAAATATTATTGAAAAAAGATATGAAGATAAATTACTAACACGAGCTCAAAAAGTTGCAGATTTTTTAAATAAAAGTGCAAACGAAGATTTAGTTGCGTTTGGTGATGTTATAATGCAGATATTAGGTACTGCAGAGGAATTTGGTGTAACTCCAGAAGAATTTGGAAGTTTAGGAAATTCATTTTCTTCTACTTCATTTGTATATAATTCTGAGGACTATCCATCTTCAGTAACATTTCCAATATCTTCAGAAGAAACTCTAAAACTTTATTTCCATAATGCTTTATATGAAGAAAATTCAGATACTGAAGGTCTAGTCAGCATGGAGGAAGAGATACCCAATGGTAGTGCTTTCACATGGCCAACTAGATTATTTTCTATAGATCCCTATGAACCTGAGATTAATTCAGAGGAATGGCTATTATGGTTTACATCATGGCTTGCATATATCCAATTAAATATTGTCCCACCGGAAGAAGAGGATAAAACGTTAGTTACATATTATCTTACAGGTGAAAATACTCTTAGTTTAGATAAACCTAAAGGAGAAGCAAAATCAACATTCACATTATCATCAGATCCTCAGCAATGGGGTGATATTGCGTTTTCTAGAAATAAATTAATAAAAAATGCCACAGCAGAATTATTTGTTTATTATCCAAAAGTCGCAATTCTTAGGAAGATTACTGTTAATGCATCTATTTATGATGACGAAAATGTTATTGCTTCAGTTGAGCAAAAGATTCCTCGTACAAATGTGCTTGAGTTATTATCTGGTGGCCCATATAATCCTACAATTTTTGAGTTTGATTTAAGCGATAAAGAGATATGGAATGGTCATAAATTAAAATTAATTGTTACAACAAGTGGTAAACCTTTAATTTATCCTTTAAGAAATGCTAAACTTCTATGTGATTCGGAAGACTTTCCATCATCACTTATCTTCAAGTTTTCAGAAACAGATAATATTCAAATAAATAAGCTGGAGGATAAAAAAGTTATTCCAGGGGGAAGTGCAAAGTTTGAATTAGATATTTTTAGCAGATATAAAGAAGATAACTTAAAAATTGAGGTAACTCCTGAAGATCCAGATGATTTAACTGATTGGAGTATTGAATATCCAAAAACAATTCAAATAAAAGAAAATAGTAGTGAGAAAATATTTGTTTTTGTTAACTCTACAAACAACGTTTCATCAGCATATGATACAGATAAAATAGATCTTTTCTTTAATGTTACTGGAAAAACTGGTTTTGTCAGTGAAAAAGCAGATGTTGATGTATCTGATGATGCAGTTGACTATTACATCGATATTAGGATTCCTGCTGATAAAGAAATAAAACATGGAACAAGTGGAATTTATAAATTTAAAATTACAAATAAAAATACAGGCTTCTGGAATGATAAATATAAATTCGAAGCTATCTCAGAACATGGCTGGAAGGTTGAAATAGACCCTAAAACAGTCGAAGTTCAAAATGGAAATACAACTAAATTTAATGTAAAAGTATTTGTTCCCGAAGATTCTGAACTTTGTTTTGATATATTAGAACTAAATATTACATCATTAGAAAGTATAGACCATGATAAAGAAAAAATATGGACAATAAGGGTAATAACAACAGTTATTGGTCCAAATGCTTTAGAACAATTATATAATTATTTTGAATCTGTTTCAGAAGATATTGGTCTGAGCGAATCTCTAGGGGATTATGGCGCTCCCTTCTTATTATTTATTGTATTATTTGTAATTTTATTATTTTTGATAATTCTAATATATTTCCTCAGAAAGAAATACGTAGAAATCGTTTGTATTGAAAGAATAAAGGAAATTAATCCAGAAGAAAAAGCTGAATTTGAATTAAATATAATAAATCCAACTAAATTAAAACAAACATATGAAATAAATGCAGAAGAAGTAAATTCATCTTCTAATAGATGGGAAGTCACAGTTGATTCTAAAACCATAAATTTAGAACCAAGACAAACAAAATCTATTGATATGACTGTTAAAACTACTGATTATATTAAAAAAGACGATTGGGCAGAGGTAAAAATTACAGTAAAGCCTATCAATAAAAAGAAGAAAGCTGAGTTATCAACTGTTACAACTATAAAAGAAGCAAATTTGGAACTTAAAATTTTAGGCGCATTCAGTTGGCCACATTATTTCAGAAAAGGAGATAGAGTTAATACAATTTTTAGAATTAATAATATTGGAAATGTATCTGCAAATAATGTTTCTATTATTTTATATGTAAATGGGGAGGAAAAGAATAAAGTAGAGGATATTACTATTCCCCGTAGAGGATATGCTGAAATTGAGATACCTTGGATAGCCGTAAAAGGTAAAAATGAGGTTAATATAGTAGTTAAGTAATTCAGCGTATCAATTTAGTAGATACATCTAGTGTTTCTTATGCCAAACAAACCTGTTGATAAAAAAGAAGCAGACCAGTTAAAAGATGCCGAAAAAAAGTATCAGGCTTACATTGAAAAAAGAAATGAGCTTAATGATATGGCCAAAGCTATTCGTGAAGAACGAGATATGATCAACGAAAGCAGAAAAGACCTAAAAAACCAGGCAGATATAATCAAAAAGGAGCGGGATGAACTAGTTACAAAGATGAAGTATCATAAAGAGATTCGTAATAAGCTTCAAGAGGAAGCAAAAAAGCTTATTGAATCAAAAAGAAAGAAAAAAGGTGAAGTTTTTAAAAATCTACCATTACGTATTGAAGAACTAAAAGCAGATGTACAGATGCTTGAATACAGACAAGAAACTGTACCAATGAGTTCAGGAGAGGAAAACGAATTAATCGAAAAGATACGAGAGAAAAAAGAGGAATATAAGAAAACAAAAAAACTGATGGAAAAACAGAAACTCGTAGAAATTGAGATAACTGATAAGGATAATGCAATTGATGAACTTTTTAAAAAAGCTGATGAACAACATACCTTAGTTCAGAAATATTATAAAGAAAATCAAAAGAAACACGAAAAATTTATTAAACTTGTAAATGAGCTTTCTCTATCTATTGCTGAGTCAAATAAAAAGCATGAGCAATACATTGAATTTAGAGCTGAAGCTCAAAAAGTCCATGATAAAGCATATGAGATGAGATCAAAAATTATCTCAATTAGAGGCGAAAGAAGAAAACGTAGAGATGAAGCAAAAAAAGCAATACAAGAACAAAATATCAAAGCACGAAAAGCAGTACTTGATAAAAATAAACTTGATGAAATTGCTGACAAATCAGTAGAATCCTTAAAGAAAGGGCAGAAAATCTCATTATAAATTTTACTTATATTAATAACAGTTAAATTTAAATATTCAATAACTTCTAATTATATCATATGAGGCCATTAATAAAAAATTTAGCTATAATTATTGTACTGATTTTAGTTATATCCTCTTTATCTGTAGCTCTATTATCTGAACCAAGATGTGCAGATAAACCCGATATTAAAAGAACCGATGGTTTTGATGAAATTATTGATGAAGAGGATAACGAAACTGATGATGGAAATGGCAATAATAATGGAGAAAAATTTCCATGGGATTCAACACATTTTGTTTTTATTGAAGAAGCAACCGGTAAAGATTGTGTTCCCTGCGTTGCAATTGGAAAATTATTACATAAATTGTATGAATCTGGAAAATATCCATTCTATTATATTAGTCTAATTGGCGATCAAACAGATACAAGAGAGTATCTTGATAAATATTACAATAACTTTGCATATCCATCTGTTTATATCGATGGAGGTTATAAAACTCTATTTGGCGGTGCAACAGAAGAATCAACAATGGTAAAAAACATAAAAGAAGCTATGTCAAGAGACTTTTCATCAGTTTACATAAATGTTGGTGCTGAATGGGATGAAAATACCAGTGAAGTAAGTATAAATGGTGTTATAAAAAATGACGGTGATAGCACCTATAAAGGGATTTTACGCATTTATTTAGCAGAGATTATCTCTACAAACTGGTTAGACGCAAGTAAAAAACCATATCATTTTGGTTCTCACAGTTTTATTACTGATGAAAATGTAGAAATAGCTTCAAATAATATTTTAAATTTTTCAGAAACAATAACAATAAATACAGATGAATTAGACCAAGAAAATCTCATGATTTATGCAGCAGTTTTTAATTCAAAAGAAGTTAAAAGATACTCAGATCCAGACGATCTTGACAGAGATGGAGATAAACACGAATTTAATGCCCATTTTGCAGACAATGTTGCTGGTACAGAGGTCGTAGAAGGAGGAAATCTCCCACCTCTTGTAGGAATTACATTACCAGAATCTGGTTTGTTACATATCAAAGGTAAACCTAAATTTAAATTTATACTGCTTTTAAACAAAAAGACTATTATGATAGGAAAAATAGATATTAAGGTGGAAGTGGAAGACGAAACTGGAGTTGAAAAAGTTGATTTTTACTTTGATGATGAATTAATATTTACAGATGATGAAGAACCTTATGAATATAGCATAGATAAATCAGGGTCATTTAGAAAAATATTACCTCGAAAACACAAAATTAAGGTTACCGCATACGATTTAGAAGAAAAAGAAAATTCTGCTGAAATCGACATCTTTACAATTTTCTTCTAAAAACTTTTATTTTTTTGTTTGAGAAACGTATAGAAATTTACTGTTCATATTAGCTATTGCGTTTCTTGCCAATAATAAAAAAAATGGATATATACCTAGTTTTAGACTTCTAAAAATCCGAATTATTGTATTTTTTGTTGAATAAAATTCAATATACATCTTTTTTACACCATCAATCAATTCTTCAGGTGTAAAATTTTTTGGTTTGAATACAACATTTCTCATTGTATATTTTGACCAATTTTTTTCAAACAATCTACCTTCTTTATCAAGTCTATCATAAAGAGGTGTACCTGGAAAAGGTGTTAGAATACAAAAATCAGCTAAATCAATCCTTAAATCCTTTATCATTTTCAAAGTTTCATTAAAAACATCTTTTGTATCTGTGTCAAAACCAAAAATAAAGGAACCGATCACAGCCATTTTATTCTTATGAATGTTTTCAACAGCCTTGAAATATTTTTCCACTTTATTTGTACTCTTCCCAATCTTATCAATTGTTTTTTGAGACACTGATTCAAATCCAACTAACCATGACACACATCCTGCCTCTTTAGAAAGTCTAACAAGTTCTTCGTCTTCTGCTAGTTTATCAATATTTCCATTACAAAAAAATTTTTTATTTAGTCCTATCATTTTTCTAAACAAATTTTTACTATATTCTGCATTAATAGTTAATGAATTATCATAAAATATTATAGTTTTTTGAGGAATGGATTTTAATTCATTTATTACGTCATCAACAGGTCTTGTAAAATATTGTGAACCACCAATCGTATTTGCTTCAGGGCAAAACTCACACTTGTAAGGACATCCCCTTGTTGCTTCAATAGCACCTGTTAAAACAATTCCAGGAAGTTCAACATTTGTTGGTGGAATCTTTAAAGATTTATCATAATCTTTAGGTCCATAAAAAGGTTTTAATTTATCCTTTTCAAAATCATTTAATAAATCAAGCCAATTGACTTCATTCCGACCTATTAAAACGCTATCTGCATGTTCTTTTGCTTCCTCAGACATAATAGAAGGGTACCATCCACTGAGTACAACTGGAATTCCTTTTTTTCTAAAAATATCTGTTAGTTCATAAGCTCGAGGAACACTTGAAAGGTTAAAATTTATTAAAACAATATCATAATTTTCATCAAAATTTATAGTATTATATCTTTCATCAACAACCTCAACAGAATATTTTTTTGGTGTAATGGCTGCCAATTGGCGAGCAAATAATGTTGGAAGAATTGAAAATGTATTTAGCAATAGTTTCTCAGTAAGTCTAATTTTTCTTCCACCTAACCAAAAATTTTCAATTATAAGAATGTTCATTTTCGGCCATTATATAAGAAGGAACCTATAAATAAGTAATCATGATTAACAAAACAAAATTGAGGTAAAAATGAATTCGTTTAATAATCCAATTTTCCTATTAAAGGTTCTAAAAAGTTATTTTTTTGAAATAAACAGATTGCGAAGATTAAATGATGAAAAATTGAGGAAATATCAAGATAAAAGACTTAGAAAAATGGTAAAATTTGCTTATACTGTGCCACTTTACCATGATAAGTATAAAAAAGAGGGCGTTCACCCAGAAGATATTAGAGGAATAAGTGATATCAATAAGCTCCCAATGATTTCTAAACATGATTTTAAAAAATATTATCCGGACGGAATTGTTTCATCAAAAGTAAATAAAAATAAACTAATTGAAATAACAACTTCCGGAACAACAGGAAAATCTCTTTCTATATATGTTGATATGTTTGACATTATTGCTGGTTTATTTGGTTATGTTAGATCTATCCGGGAACATGGTATAGATTGGAGAAAGGATAAAATAACAATTATTGCAGATTTTGCACCACACACAGTTGAAAGTGGATATATTCATAAAGGTATTCAACCAAGATTTAGTTCTAAACTTTTTTTTAAAAATTTACAATGGTTAAATACAAATGATCCCCCAGAAAAAGTAATTGAACAAATTAATAAATTTAAACCTGTGTTTATTGGCGGATATGTAGGAATGCTTGGACATTTAGCCCTTTTGAAAGAAAAAGGGTTTGGAAAAGACATTTCTCCAAAGGTAATTGCCACAACGGGTTCACCTTTAACAAATTCTTTAAAGGAATTTTTGATAAAATCATTTGATGCAACGATTTTTCAATCATATGGTTCCACAGAATCAGGGTCAATTGCATTTGAATGTAAAAATGGAAATTATCATGTTATGTCAGATCTAGTATACTTAGAATATTTAAAAGAAGGAAGACCTGTCGAATCGGGGGAAGCAGGAAAAATATTATTGACCAAGCTTTATGGTATTGGCACCCCTATTATAAGATATGATGCAATTAATGATATTGTAGCTCCATCAAAAAAGACCTGTAGTTGTGGATTATCAGGTGAATTGATAGATAGAATATATGGTAGAGATGATATTTCATTATATTCACCTGATGGAAGAGTAATTCTACCTGCTTCCTTCGGGGAAATATTTAGTAAGGTTTTATATGAATTAAAGACAAATAAATTAAAAGATGCAATAATTATTCAACACTCATTAAAAAAAATTGAATTACAGGTTGTAATTGATGAAAAACAAAGAAATATTGGTCCATCTGTTGAAAAGATATTTTCTGTATTAAGACAAGGTTTAAAAGAAAAACTTGGAAAAAATGTAGAAATTATCACAAAAGAAGTGAAAAAAATAGATAGAGAAAAGCCAAGAGTTATCCAAAAATTAGATATGAAAAAGCTTAAAATAACAGGATATGCTTAAGAGGAAATTCTAAGATACTTTAATATTTAATAATAAATATCTTATTTTAGCAAAAATTATTTAAGACTATAAGTGTTAACATATGTTAAATGAAATAATATGGGAGGTATAACAAGATGAAAGTATCATTATGTATTGGTGATTTCTGCATACCTAACAAATGCCCAGTTGTTGATGTACGTGAAGATAAGGTTATTATTGGTGAGAAAGATAATATTTGTACATTAACAAAAGAGCAATTTGAAGTATTAAAAGAAAAGATTAAAAGTGGTGAACTCTAAATAGAAGGAACTCTTCCTTCATAATTCTTCTTTTTTTAATTTAATTTATAAATTAACTTATTTTATAAACCCAGGTAGGTTTTCATCATATAAAACAAATGCTTCATCCATTAAATCACCAAAAAATTCTATTCTTTGCTCATCGTTATCCTTGAATTGTCCATATAAAGTTGTGTAATATGGTTCTATTATTCCACTATGAGCATAGTTAATTGTCACAATACTGAACATTGGTAGACCATGAATATGATCTTTATCATAAATTCCAAAAGTATTTAACCATACTTCTGAAGTTGCTTCGTCATCCAAATAAACATAATAATAATGAACGGGCTTATCTTTAAAGGATGTAAGTTTATGATATGATTTATCTTTTTCAGGTTCTACTTGTAAAAATTTTAAAACTGATGGAAACATTACATCACATGCTGCACAAGCATCTTCGCTATAATGAAGAAAAATAGGTCCATCTTTTAGACTTTCCCAAATAAAATCTGGATGAGGTTCTCCTGTCCCTGTTTGAAAAGTAAAATCTGCAGATGTTAATGGGTATAATTTAATACAGCTTAGACATAATACCTCAACAATACCTCCTTGTATTTTTTCATAAATATCAGTATAATATAGCATTCCAGTAAATGAAATAGAAATAATTATTAGAAGGCTCATTTGAACTGCAAAAAATTTTTTCATTTAAAACCTCCCATATGCTATTGCATCTCTTGGACACACATTTACACATTTTCCACAAAGTATGCATTCAGGATCTCTGTACATATTCGCAACATCAATACCCATTGGACACTCTATTGCACATAGATTACAATGAACACATTTTTCCTGATCAACATCAATATGTAACATACTTACTTTATTAAATGGTGCAAGAAAAGCGCCTATCGGACAAAAATACCTACACCATCCGCGTTCAATAATAAATATCAATATGATAAATAAAATAAATATTGCAATTGCTGGCCAAAAGAAAGAACTTGGTACAAATTTATATGGTTCTAAAATAATTATAGGAATTGTACCTGTCAAAACACCTATTGGACAAATATCTGTAAACATAAATCCAAAATATGCCGCAGTAATAAAAACAAAACCTATAAGCATAAAATATTTTGTATACCTTAAATAAGGTTCAAATCTATATCTGCCAAGTTTTTTAACAATTGAATAATTCTTTAGTTTTCTTGCCGGACCACTAGTTGCTCTTTGAAGTAAACCAATAGGACATGCCCATCCACAAATTGCTCTTCCTGTAACAGTTCCAAAAAATCCCAAAATTAAAATTGGATATAAAAGTTGATCCAGAGCAGAACTTCCCTTATAAACACTTTTTTCCATTGCCCTCAAAGGACAAGCAGATGTTGCCGCAGGACATGCATGACAATAAAACAAAGGGTAACAAAATCCAGTTCTTAGACCAATGGCTCCTAGGTTAACAGAAAAAAAAGTGAGAATTTGAAACCAGAGACGTTTCAACTGAAATTTCATTCTGATCTCTTTCTTCTCAAATAAAATATCACAATTAAAGTTGCAACAAATAGTGGAATTAGTTCAAATCCAGGAAGACCGCCATCGTCACCGTTTCCACCATTTCCGCCATTTGTTCCTCCATTATCAGCAGGTTGTAAAGTTACATTTACAAAATCTGTTTCTGTTTCATTTCCGTTGCTTGTGATAATAAACTGATAACCAAAGTAAGTTGCTCCCTCAAATGTTAATTCATCTGTTACAGTATATTCCCCATCCACTAAATCCATTTCATGAGATTCAGTTTGCATGCACAAAGTTTCATCACATTCTTTTATTCTAAATGTTACTTCATCTATTTCCTCATCACTAGTTATTGTTGCAGTTACTGTAATTGTATCCAATACTTTTGGTTGTGCAGGAACTATTGTTACATCTTCAACTACTGGTTCAGCACTGACGACAGCACTAGCTAAACACAAGCCTAATAGTACAATCGTGGCGGTTAATATCTTTTTCATATTCTAATACCTCCAACTTTAGCTGATTAACTCCTCTATTATAGGGGCAAGTGTTGGTGTGCTTTCAGGAAATCCAGCAGGGATTTCTTTATAAGCATGTACACCAGCTTTTCTATAATACAATCTCCCCTTTTGGTCAAATACAGCAAGAGTGGGAATCGCACCCTCATTCATATATTTTTCTAAAATACTGTCCTCGTCACGCCCAAATATCCAATTTAATTCAATATTATATTGTTCCTCAAACCAATCTATAAAACTTTGTATATATTGTACATTTTCACGATAATCAATGTTTACAGACATAATCTCTAAATCATTTCTGCCATAATGATCATAAATTTTCTTAAGTTCTGGCATAACCGCATGACAAGGATTACACCATGTAGCCCATAAATCTAAAATAACAACTTTCCCGCGGTAATCATTTAAATTTTCTATATCTCCTTTAAGATTAGTAAAATAAAATTCTTCTCTGTTTACATCTTCTACAGTAATATTTTTCCATATTTTTTCATTTTCTATAAAATCATAATTAATAAATTGTTCTTCATAATCTATATGATCTATAGTTATAGTAAAAGATCCAGCAAATAATCCTAATCGGTAATAACCAGTTTCGTTTGTGATTGTATGATTTTGCCAATTATATTTTGAATTATAAACTGTAATGTTAATAAATTCTAAATTTTCCCCTTCTATATTATCAACATAACCAAAAATAAAAACATTAATTGATGGAGTAGATTTTTGACTTGATTTTTTAGTAGCATCAAAACAACCTGATAAAAAAGAAAATAATAAGATTAAAAAAAATACCGTTATTAATTCTTTTTTCATAATCAAATACCTAAATATGATAATTACATTAGAATATTAATATCTTTCAAGCATCTTTTTAAGTTCTTCTTTTGGATAAGCACCAACAAGTCTATCTACTAAATTTCCATTTTTAAATACAAGAAGAGTAGGTATACTCATTATTTGGTGTTTAGTTGATGTACCAGGATTTTCATCAACATTAAGTTTTCCAAATACAATCTTTCCATGAAGTTCTTTTGCAAGTTCTTCAATTACGGGTGCAACCATCCTACAAGGACCACACCAGGGCGCCCAACAGTCAATTACAATTGTTTCGTATTTATTAATTGCATTATCAATATCAGCATCTGTAATTTCTAGCGGCGAATTAGGTAGATTTTCACTCATATTTTTATCTCCTTTCATATATTGTTCTTTCATTTGTTCAAGTTTCCTTTTTTTTATTTCTTCAAGTTCATCCATTTATATTAGATAATATTAAATGTCATATATAACGTTTGTGCAAAAATTATACACAACCATTATAAAGATGTAATAAATATCCTAAGCTAACAATGAAATTTAATAAAAATTACGAAAAAATCTGTTGTAAGGATATACTGCAATATGTCTTTGATTTAAACTCTCTTGATTTAGAAGTATATAAAAAACTGAAAGAAGAAAAAGAATCGCGGGCAGATGATTTAGCAAAAAAACTAGGTAAGGAACGCAGTAATGTCTACAGATCCTTACAGAAATTGACATATTGCAATTTATGTACAAAAACAACAAAAACAATTGAAAAAGGGGGATATTACCACCTTTATATATTTAAAAATGCAAAAGAAGTTAGAAAAGAAATTAAATCATGTATTAACGATTGGTATAATCATATAAAAAAAATTTTAAAGGATTTTGAAAAAGAAATGGACTAACTACTTGTTATCCTGTAACCATTTTCTAATTCTAAGATAACCGATTTTTTTTTCCCCATCAATCCATAATATAGGAGCTGTTTTTTGTAAATCCTCAAAAACATCATGATTTTTTGCTTCATTTAAATCTTCATCAATCCAATCATTTATTTCATGAGGATAGGTTACAATTTTTATATCATCTCTTTTAGACAATAGTTCTTTTGTTTGAGTACATTTCATACAATTCTCTAAAGAAAACAATATTTTTTTACTCATATTTGCATCCTCTTAAACTTTTTTAAATATTATAATATTTAATTATGGGCCAGGCCGGAATTGAACAGGCGATCTCCGCGTTGTAAGCGCGACGTCATAACCACTAGACCACTGGCCCTTTGTTACAATTGTAACATATGTTATGTTTTATCATAACTTTTTATCTATATTTTAACGTTAATAAGGA
>LSSG01000083.1 GCA_001595915.1 Thermoplasmatales archaeon SG8-52-3 | reverse complement strand
CTGAAATTTCTTTTTCACTTTGTACAACTGATGTTATTTCACCTACTTCCTGCACTAATTTCGTTACATTATAGCCTGCGTTTAGTTCAGTCCAGTAATCTTCAGCTGTTTGACTTACCTCAGAAAAGTCTTTCTGCATTTTTTCCTTTTCTAAACGAAAAGAATATTGCGTGAGATACATCACTACAGATAATGAAAACAAAGCAGTCAAAAGGGCGTACGCCGTTGGCAGAAAAATAAAAGCTGCTAAAGTTAAAATACCCCCTAGTACAATTGAATGATTTCGAGTTTTAATCCAATGAAAAATCTTACTTGGCTTATCCCAGGAAACAACATATCGACAATACTTCGACCCTTTATGAAAACACTCTGGATGTTCAATTTGAGGATACTCATCTAAAAAAAATTTATAAACACCCTCTAAACTCCCAATTCTGTTTCTACATTGAAATAATTGCTCTTTCACATTAGATTTAGGTATTACAATAAGTTCAGCCTTGTTTTTTTCTAACTTTCTGCCCCAGGTTATAGCCCCCAAGCTCAATTTTGAATACACTGTACCAACTTGAAGGACCAAAGATGAAGGACTTTTAAAACCTAAAATATATTGCGCGAGAATATTCTGTGAGTCTATTAAATGACGTCCAGTATATCTTGATATATCATGATTTCCTGTTTCTTTTACAAGTGCTTCATTTAATTTGTTAATTTGATTCTGATTACACCAATACCCATAATCGTTATATTGTAACTTCGTTATACCTGCATAATTTAAGAGAATATCTGTATTGATTTCTGGAAATTTTCTCTTGATAAAGTCTATATGATTTTTAATTATTCTTATACTGTATAATCCATTGTTTTCTTCTGTGTAATTTGCCGCTTTAACCATTTCTTATATAATTATTTACTATTAGTTTTTAAGGTACAATTGTTTCTTTAAGAGAATATTAATAAATTTAGTTGGTTCAAGTTATAAATAAAACAATTAGTAAAATGCCAAGGAATACCTCATTTGTGGTTTTAAAGCAGAAACATTATCTATACATGTTATTTAACAACTACTCTTTAAAAAAGGAGGATTATAAGATGACCCACAATAGGTAATTTCATTTACAAAAATTTATTTATTCTAAGCACTTTTTTTAATATTAGACTAAGCGTATCAACTAATCTTTTTTACATTCAAAATGACAGGCTAACAAATATCCCTATGCCCAAAAATATCTATCCCTATGACATCACTATAAGTTATGGTAACAATGTCATCTTTTTTCAAAAATATTGGGGAACGTGCTGAAGAACATCAAGAATTGAGGTTGTTACAAATCGAAACTAGTTTTTATAATCCTTTACAGATATTATTTCATATATCTTATTGAATGAACACATAAAGGATTAATACAATCCCTCCAGTTAAAACTGATTAGTTTGCAGGATTCTGTATTAATCCCACAATTAAACTTTTGATCACAATCAAACGATACTCGAAAATTATTAGCAACTCCATCTGTAATAAAACTACTGAGAATTAGTGTTTTACTTCTTGTTTTGACTATTGCTTTTGCCTTCTGACAGTAATATTTAGTTGATTGCGTAACGTATTTATGCATTGCCCAACTCACTTAGTGTAAATATTATTTAGTTGTTTTTTCTACCAAATCCTACTCCCAGATCATTTGTTGTGCGGGCAGAGCAAAAACCATACTTTTTATAACTTTACTAATCTGGGAAAGGCTAAAGGGTTTTTCGATGAATGCATAAGAGTGCTCTTTAATATACTCTATTGTGGCTTCGTCAAAAAAGGTTCCAGTCATGATGACCACTTTCGTCGTAGGAGAGAGCTCGTTAATTTTCTTCAATGCTTCCAGTCCTGTCATCCCAGGCAGAATATAGTCTAGAAAACAAAGATCGTAGTATTGAACCCTTATCTCATCAAGTGCCTCCTCGGCAGTGACTACTGCCTTAGCTTGTAGACCGAAATCCAAAAGAAATCTAGAGAGTACGTCTCGGATTAAAGGTTCATCATCAATAACCATAATTCGATGGTCTTTTCTGCCTTTTTGCATTTTTCTTTTATAAAATTAAAAATTCAGGAAACTTGCCAAACCATGTTTATCTCACTTTAGTTATCTGGTTTGTGCATTGTATCTAAAATTATAATTTATTTGGTTCAGCTCTGATCGACCAGGATTAAATGATTATTTTGTTTAAAATATTCTTCAGATGCCGATCAGAGCTAAACTCAAACAACCTCCTATAAGTTGCCCAGCCTAGAAGTCTGATACTACCTTAGAATAATTATTGAAATATTTAATAAAGTAAAGAAGGTAAAAACCAGCAGGAAACCACTAGAAAATCTAATTAATTTTGATTTATTGAAAGGAAAGTCCGAAGATTTGTTTTTTTCTTAGTCAGGGCGAGCTTTTTTCTTATATTTTGCCGGTGTGTACCTATAGTTTTTGGTGATAGCCCTAAAAGTTTCGCTATCTCCTTGGTGGTCCTGCCTTGCCTTATCATATCAGCAATCTGGATTTCCATCGGAGTGAGTTTTAAAAGATTACTTGATAATCTTTGACTGAAAGGTGAAATTATTTCATTGAGGTTTGCTTCAATTATATCTATGTAAAGATTTTTATTGATTTCAGGCATTTTTGTCTTTAGTTTTGCTAGGTGGGGGACTACAAGTTTTTCGACGTTATTCAATATCTTTTCTTCAACATCTCTTTTATCATTCTCTCGCTGTTTCAATAGAACCTTCAATGCTACATTGGATTCCTTCAAACTTATAGTACTTTGCTCAAGTTTATCATAGGATTCGTTTAAAGCTTTTTCAGCCTGCTTGCGTATCATAATTTCTTTTGTAAGTAATTCATTGCTAACAATAAGCTCTTTTGTTTGTTGTTTTAGGAGAAGTTCTCTGGCTTGCAATGATTCAGCTAATTGTTTCTGTTCATTAAATAGACTGTCAAATTCCTCCTTGATTAATTTAATTGATTGAAAAAGAATATTGAACGGGTGCTGCGCATCAACAAAATACTTACTATCGACACCTGTTTGCTCCCAGTTGAGGCTAGCAATGAAAGCCAACATATTTTTAATGTTCTCATCGGCTGGCTCTATGGAATCTACTCCCTCCTGAAATCTTTGTTTTTTACCGGAGTTCTCTAGTTTATCCCTCCTGATAACATCAAGCGCTTGTTTAAAATCTTTGGTGATTTTTATCTTAAAAGGCATAAGAGGTCTTGCCAAATGAACCACTGTATTCATAAATGTGTTGGCACCATATATGATATACATTCGGAATGGAAACCTTTGGTGCCATTCTCTTAGTGATTTCATATAGTTAGAACGGGCCTTGCGGCTCATTCCTTTTAGGAGATTGGTGCCGACCACAATATATTCTAAGGTAGAGCCTTGAGGAAGCGACGTTTGGCACTTATTTCTTAATTGGTCAATCGACGAAAGATGTTCATACTTTAAATATCCTTCGGATATTGAATGAAGAATGCATCTGTCGATAATTGTAGATCGTATATATAAATCAGGTGTGTGGATATCCCAGTCATTGTCAAATTTTAACTCAACCTGCCTCCGAGAGTAACTAGAACTGTCAATACAAAAGCTTCGATCTAATGTATGAAAATCTTGTTTAACATTATATTGATCGCAAAGTTTTAAAGCCAGTTTAACGGCATCCACGTAGTGATTGCCAAAATGAATTATCTTGCCCGTAGTTATAAACTGCTTACCGATTTTAACTGCTGTTAATAATGGAAGAGATAAATTACAAAAAATTAATGCTTGTAATCGTTTATCATCATTAAGGTCTTTGATAAAAATTTTTCGCGCAACCTGAGCCGATCCTTTTAAATAAGCATAATCTAGGATCTGGAAGTATGGCCCCTTTCCTCCTGACATGTAACTTTTAACTTCGTTTTTGAGTTGTATTGCATTTTGAATTCCCTTGATATCAAAATTCCCCTTAGGGGCACTGTAAAGTATAGAGTTTCCTAAAATTGAAAACGTCATCGAACATGTATCGCTAATTTTATTATTGGTCCATTCTGGTTGGAAGAAAATCTTGAGACCAGTGGCTGCACAAAGTGTATTCATTTTAAATATAATTTATAGTTTTAATTGTTGTAAAATCGTTTGCTATTGATAATGACGATCTTCAATTGATTGTTTTTGAAAAAAAATTGGGGTCATCCAAGGTGAAAACATACCCCAAATATGTTGCATCAAGTACTCTATATATTGACTCATATATATAAACAATTAATTTGGGGTGATGGCTGTTTAAATTTAAGATTCATTCATTAATTGCTAAAGCACCCCCATATGTAATAACAAAATGACTCATTTGAACTCAATAATTTAAATATAATAAAATATTTTATATGTCTGAATTATTTTACTAAATAAATATTTAATGGAAAACGAAGTCGAAGCTATCCGTCTCGAAAAAAAACAAACAGAAAAGCTGTTGAACAGCAAGCTATTTGGGCTGGTCTTAAGCAAGGAATGTCAGTAGTAGATCTGGGTTGAGGTCCTTGCTTTAAACGGCTTGACAGGAGCAGGGCCTTGGCAAGGTCGGTTTTCCCGTTAACATGATTGAACATTCTCTAAGCGCCTTATACAGTGTGGCCCACGAAGCTGATCTTTCCGTAGTCATCCCAGGCTGGATGACCTACCTGTCTTCGCAACAGACTCCTGAAAATTTGCTCAGTTTGCAGAACGGGTTTTCGGCATAACCGAAGGCAGCAGCATGGAAAAGAAAGCGGCTGAAGGCATCCAAACCCTGGTCTCATGGTTCAAGAAAATATAAACCCCTATATGGCTAGATAATTTAAACATTCCCGAGCAGGACATCTCTAGGATTGCAAAAAATGGTGCCGGTCTGGCAAAAATTTGGGGCAGGCCGGATTATACATGAGGGAAAATTGAAGAAATATTGAAACTATGTGTTTAAAGGTATTGAACAATAGTCTTCCTTAAAGTAAAAACTCAGATTGCTCATATTCGATGATCATAAATTCAGTGTTTATAAACAATTCTTTTATTAAGTTTCTTTAACAAAAATTTGTTGTAAATTTATTGAAAATATACAAATATTTTGAGGTATTTATTTGTGAAAATTCTCTTCATATATCCATCTAGACTAGATAAAAATCAAAATCCCATTAAATATAAAAAAGCATTTCTTCCTCCACTATCATTAGCGATATTGAGTGGACTTACTCCCAAGAATCATGATATTCAAATAATAAACGACATTGTTGAAAATATTGAATTTTCTCCTGATTATGATTTAGTAGCAATTACTGCAATGACAACTCAAATCGGTAGAGCGTATCAGATTGCCGATCATTTTCGAACGTTAGATGTTAAAGTAGTCATAGGTGGTATTCATGCCACAGTTCTTCCGGAGGAAGCTAAAAACCATGCAGATTCTGTTGTAATCGGTGAAGCTGATAATCTTTGGGAAGAAATTATCAATGATTTTGAAAATAAACGTAATAAAGATTTTTATAAAGATGACACAAGACCTGATCTGCAAAATTTAGTTTTACCTCGTTGGGATAATATAAACTTGGATATTTATCCCCGTCCCAGAGGACACAAACTTCCCAAAATGCCTCTTTTTACCACCCGTGGATGTGTCTTTAATTGTAAATTCTGTTCAGTTAGTAAATATTTTGGAAGAACTTATAGATTTAAGCCAATTTCGCATGTCTTAAAAGAAATTGATCATATAGGAACAGACAGTTACTTCTTTGTTGATGATAATATTGCTTGCAATGCAGACTATAGTGAAGATTTATTTGAGGCCATTACTAGAAAGAAAATCAATTGGCTTTCACAAATTAGTACCACAGTATTAAAAACACCTAAATTAATTGATCTTGCTGCAAAGTCAGGATGTACATCTTTATTTATTGGTATTGAATCCATCAATAAAAAGTCCTTAAAAACAGTGAGTAAGGGTTTTAATAAAATTGAGGAATATGAAGAGCTATTTGCCCGTCTTAGGAACTCAGGCATCAAACCATTTGTTAGCATAATCTTTGGGTTGGATGAAGACTCACCAGATCAGTTCAAGTTGACGATAGATTTTTTAATGAAAAACAAAATAGGTAATGCTTATTTCTGGATCTTAACACCTCTGCCTGGCACAAAATTGTATGAGGAAATGGATGAAGAAAACAGAATTTTAAGCAAAGATTGGAGCAGGTATAATTTAAGTGATGTTGTTTTCCAACCTAAGAATTTTACACCACAGGAACTTTATGATGGTTATTGGAAAGCATTTCAAGAATTTTTTTCAATAAAAAACATAGCAAAAAGATTATATTATAACGTTCCAATAACATCTCAACCATTTGATGCTTTTACTCGAAGTCTTTTTTATCAACTTCATTATAGAAAAAAAGTAAAAAACTATGATCATCCACTTTCTGGAGGAATAGATAGAATTTAATTTAACTTTTTTAAACCTTTACAATAAGTTATCATAAAAAATCTTATATTTAATACTTCCAAATATATTAAAACATTATTTCAAAACACTATTTTATGAATATAAATAATTATTTAATGGAGAGTGGTGCAGAAGCTCTTCGACTTGAATTAAAAACTGATGTGTCTGTTGTTGAAAAACAAGCTAAATGGGCTGGGGTTAAACCCGCAATGAGAATTGCTGATATAGGATGTGGCCCAGGTATTACAACAAATATTTTACATAACCTTAATCGACCTCGTGGCGAGACTGTAGGTATTGATTTTTCAGAAAACAGGTTGGAATATGCCAGAAATAATTACTCTCATAAAGATTTACATTTTATTAACAGGGATGTCAGAAAGCCGCTAGATGATATTGGGACATTTGATCTTGTATGGGTTCGCTTCTTGCTTGAATATTACCTTGATAGCAGTTTTGAAATAGTAAAAAATATAAATAAAATTCTAAAACCTGGAGGCATTCTTTGTTTAATTGATTTGGACCATAACTGTTTAAATCATTTTGGAATACCAGAGAGACTTGAAAGAACAGTGAGAAAAATAATGAATGAACTAAGCATAAAAGCTAATTTTGATCCATATATTGGCAGAAAATTATATTCGTTTTTATATGACTTAAAATTTGAAAATATAGAAGTAGATATAAAAGCTCATCACAATATTTATGGTAAATTGAAGAAAAGTGATGAGTTTAATTTTCTCAAAAAAATTGAAATCGCCCCTAAAAAAATCAACTTTGATTTTAGCGAATATAAAAATGGTTATGACGAGTTTGTAATTGAAACAGAAAAATGGTTTGAAGATCCAAGAAGATTTACATACACCCCAATAATTCTTTGTAAGGGTAAAAAGCCTCCCAGCTAATTTTTAGAATTATTGGACAATGATATAAACTTCCCTTTAGGAATGTACTCAATATTTGAAATATGTGAGTTGAAGTATTGAATGAATGCTTGAACGCATTGAGGATCAAAGTGATTCCCGATATTTTCTATTAAATAGTCAAGTGCTTCATTGTTAGGCATGGGATCTCGGTAATGCCTTCTCGATGTAAGAGCCTCAAAAACATCTGCAACTGCTATCACTTTAGAACCAAATGGAATATCATCTCCTTTGAGTCCTAAAGGGTATCCACTTCCATCCAGTTTTTCATGATGCGCAGCTGCAATAGCAGGAACTTTTTTATATATTCCTTCAAAATTCACCCGTTCTAAAATATTCCTGGTTTTGGATGCATGGGTTTTTATATGTTCATATTCATCGTCATCAAGTCTGCCATTTTTTTTCAAAATTGCGTCATCGACTCCTATCTTGCCGTAATCATGTAATGATGCGGCCACACGTATCACATCCATATAATCAGCTGGAACCCCTAACTCATGGCATATTCCTACCGCATAATCAGTGACTCTTTCTGAGTGGCCAGCAGTAATAGGGTCACGTGCTTCAGTTGAGGCAACCAGTGCCTGAAGAATAGACTGGAACTGTCTAAGTCTTGCCTCCACAAGTCTGACATTATGAATTCCTACTGCAATTTGTGGGGCAACTCCCATTAAAATATTTATATCTTGCTGAATCAATTTTCTTTTCGACTTAATGTTGTCTACTGCCAAAACACCTAATGATTCATTTTCATATACTATGGGACAACATATAAAGGATTTTACCCCCATACTCTTGGCAAATCCTAAACTCCTTAAAGATAGATCATCTACAATTTCATCAATATCATTAACCAAAAATGGCTTTTGTTCTTTGAAACAACTAACAAATATACCTTTTGATTCCTTTCTATCTAGGCGAAAGCCTGAACTCATCATGAATTTACTTAATTCATTTAATTCGTAGCCATATCCAGCACGGGATACCAACCTAGATCTGTCTTCATTAGCTAACAGTACTAAACTTCTGTCAAAATCCAGTCTATTTTGTAATATGTTTACAACTTTTGTTAATATCCCGTTTAAATCACTTTCCTTACTTAAGGCCTGGCCAATTTCATTAACTAACAATGAATTCTCGTAAATCAAATTTACTTGGTCGATCAAAGTATCAGATGAACCACTTAAATTGGATACTGCATTTTTTAATTCATCCACTTCTAGGTATTTAGAATAGAGGTATACTGTTAAGTATAATGACAGAAATATAAATATGATTAATGTTGTCATTATTGGTGAAAAAAACACTGGCATAAATAAAGAGACAGTGAGAAAAACAATTCCAAGAATATTACTACTTTTTCTCCAGGTTTCTGATTTTGATTCATGCCATGAAACTATATATTGGCAAGATTTACCTCCTTTGAAAATACATTCAGGGTGTTCAATTTCCGGCAACGAATAATTAAATAAAACAGAAATCCCTTCCCAAAAGCCCTGACGATTCTGACACTGGAAAGGTTGTTCATTCACACCTTCGTTAGGAGTTACTTTAATTTCGACTTTATTGGATCCAATAGGCCTTACATCATAAGTAGAAGATTTGGTTAATTTTGAGGCATACTTACCTATAAGTTCATAGGCATTTTCAGGTCCTATTAGACCTAGTACATATCGCCTCATCATACCTAAAGCCCCTGGTGAGGAAGCAAACTTTCCTGCTTCACGAGCTATATCCTTATTATTTGTTTTATCACGCAATACTGCATGAAAATTGTTCATTTGTTCTTGTGTAAACCAATGTCCCTCATCTTCTGCTTGGTAACTTTCAATTCCAGCAGAAGCTAATAGCTCAGCAACATTAACATAGTTATAGTGACTCTTAATAAGCATCAAATAACTATGTAATATTCTACTATTATATAGAGGTTGGGATGTCCAACGTGCTTAAAATACTCATCACTACTTTTATCAACATCCAGAACCCAAAAATCATATGTCTTGTTATAAGGGAGATTATTTGATTCTATGTAGTTCTTGGGGAATATGAGGACTGATAAGTTATCATGCTCATAATGGCTTGATAGGCGAGAAATAGCTGAATACAGGACTTGGCTGGGCAATCTGCCAGAATCCATCACAAAAACGTGAATACTATTTGTGAGATCCGACAGATTCAGCCCAAGTTCAGTGACACAGACCATGAAAATGGCAACTAATTTGTCCTGATCTTTCAAACTGTATAAATATCTTTCCCGTTTGAATCCATAATAGTGAAAATCATCGTTTGTTTTCTTATCACAAGCAATTTTAGTTGGATCTAGATCCA
Source organism: Thermoplasmatales archaeon SG8-52-3 (assembly GCA_001595915.1). Taxonomy (GTDB): domain Archaea; phylum Thermoplasmatota; class E2; order DHVEG-1; family DHVEG-1; genus SG8-52-3. Next base: position 2,214 of record LSSG01000083.1, on the reverse strand, counting down.
GAGCTTTAAGGGTTAATCCCTCATACCTCTCTTCATAAAAATTTTTTAGTTCTGCAAGATCATTTTTGCTTGCCAGTCTTATGCTCCATGTTCCAGGCAAGTTTTCATTAAGGTCATTTTTGTTCAGATACATATAAGCAAATTCATCTACTGTGCATCCTCTAGAGGACTTCCTGGCCGCACCACCAAAAACGAGATTGGGAAACTTATTGTCAGGACGGAAATAACATGCAACATACTGCATTTGAGTTGACGGCAACCTGTGAAACTCATTTATATATCTGCCGATCTGCTCTAATACGACCAGCCCCGCATTGGTTCTTTTTGAGCTGTCAGCAGCATGATGATGGATGATCCAGGTTTTATCGTAAAAACGAAACATGGACATGTGGCCATAAATTTTACCCTTGTCCTGGTATGTGAAATTAATAGCTATATCTGTATCATGCTCATACAGTTTCTTATATACATCAACAAATTTATCTCGATTGGAATGAATATAGGCATACTTTTTAGGATATATAAAACCGGTTTCAAAAAAGAAATCCCATAAATCATCAATATTTATCTTGGTGCATACATGGGCATTTCTATTATAGCCCTGAAGCAGATAGGAGGTAAGCCGTATCTGATCTTTTATGGACATATCTATAAATGCAAAGCCGCATTTAACAGTCTCTCCATCAGGAGTGGCTCTGTAAATAACCTGACTTCTGCATTGCAACTCAAGTCCATTGTTTAATTCTATTATCAACTCAGGAATTATAAGACCAGGCAACAATAAAGAATTCTCAAAGTCCTCTTCTACTGAAAATCCGGAACCTGAGATGTCATTGATTGTTAGGTTGACTCTTTTCCCGGTAAAAGGGTGATAGAAATTAATATTTGGTGATGGGTTTAACTCCTGCCTTATACTCCTGAACTTTTTAGACTTAAACCTTTGAATATGGCTTTTCAAAGGCTTCAAAACTAAAATTTTCCCATCTGGAGTTAATGTTTGACGAAAGATTTCGCACTTTCCGGTAAAAAGGTGCTCAGTATCCTTAATTAATAGAAGATCTACAGGGTTTTCATGGCGAATTTCCTGCAAGTAGTTGATTGGTATATCATCAGGAATACTGACTGTAAAAGAAACCGGACTGTATGTCGCCAGTTCACCTTCAAAATGCAACCCATTTTGTATAAGCCGCGTTGAAATGCCAGAGCATTTGTAGCGTTTAACTTCTCTTGAATTAATAACAGCAGCATTTTCCGGTAAGGTAAAATTCACCCCATTCTTATCAATTGAGATGAGTTCTGCTGCAACCAGAACCTGCTTCAAACCATCTGTGAAAAAGAAATTCTCAAATTTATAGTGATCAATTTTATCTTCAATATCAATAGAGTCAGTCCATGTGCAGTCAAAATTATGATCCAGACATGGTTGCGGCTTTGCAGAAACAGACACCATTGTATTGTATTCAAGGTGCCTGAAATTAAGGACAATCTCTCCATCCTGGAAGTTGATTTTGTTCAGGGAATTAATGAGCCTGCTACGGCGAATTTCTTTCCACTCCTGGGTTTCTGGCTTTTCAGGAGTATCAGCATCCGTAACCAATTTCAGTATGGTGTTGGAATTTGTTTTATCCATAAAGGACAAATGCTCTACCAAAAGTGAACTGCCGCTACTACCACATTGTGGTAGTAGCATTATCTCCTTTCCTCCCGATAATAGTCGAGAATTATAGAATATTCCAGAAAATAAGAAAAAATTCAACTAAAAAATATTGACCCATCAAGAAGTTAACACCATTTTTACTATTTGTAATAATGATATAAACTGTCCAATTTACGCAGATACCCGGGTGATTAATTCGGCTGACCAGTATACGATAAATGAAAATTACCTAATAAAAACAGTAATATATTTGCGAAATAAAGACTGTGATTACATTATCCACCAGGTCATCAATGCCTGCATCGGGTTGTAATATAAAGGGAGGATTTCTGGTCTGTTAAATTTATTCCAGTAGCTAACTCTATGCCTGGCAACATACCAGTTCGGCACCACGTAATAGCCATACCACAACACCCGGTCTAAGGCCTTGCATGCTGCAGTTAATTCTTCTTGGGTTGTTGCGTAAATAATCTTATCCACCAACTGATCCACAATCGTATCTTTAATGCCGATAAGGTTTCGTGAGCCGTTACGGTCCGCTGAACTCGAATGCCAAT
>LSSG01000082.1 GCA_001595915.1 Thermoplasmatales archaeon SG8-52-3 | reverse complement strand
GGTATATTGATTCTTATTGAGCCTGTTATAGGCTTAGGAAGAAGTCTTGGTCTGTTCCAATAATTGTTTCTCCATCTGTTCACACAGTTCTCAAAATATGCGTTACGATTGTTTATCATAAAGTTATTTTGAAGGATTTTATTTCTATTAGATGAAATAAGCTCAACACCACAAATGGAATAATTTATTGTATTTGATTTAATTGTATTTCTATTTGAATAATATAGGATTATTCCATTTAAGATGTTTCTTGATATTATATTTGATGAAATAATATTTTCGTTTGATCCATTTAAAACTATACCCAATAGATTTTCTGAGATATTGTTACCTTCAACTATATTTGTATTACTTTCAAAAAGTCCTATTCCAATACCATTCTTTAAGATGATGTTACCTATAATATTATTACTATTGCAAACGAGTAGACATATACCAAAAAGTCGATTTGATTCTATTATATTTTTTTCTATTGTGATATTTAATCCCCAGACATTTACTCCAGAACTTCTGTTTGAAGTAATATAGTTATTTTCAATTGTTGTAAAGTTTGAGCGAATATCAATTGCTGCAGTAAGAGACATACCTCCACTATCGAGAATACTAAATCCATTCATTTTTACATAATCTTCAGAAATTAAAACAGCACTCCAGTTCTCCACTCCAATAATTGAAGTTGTATCTCTGTTCTCACCAATCAAATTTATAGATTTATCCACAATTATATTTTCGTAATATGGCGAAGAATACGCATAAACAAATACTGTATCACCATTGCTTGAATTTTCAATTGCATACTGTATCTTTGTATAATTTCCTGGTCCTGATCCTCCCACATAAAGAGTATTATCAATAGATATTGGTGTAATTGCTTGTGATAAAGGAAAAGTAGCTAAACTTAAAAAAATAAATATTGTTCCAATAGTCAAACCTTTCTTTATAATTTCCTTATACATAAAAAACCTCCCTTAATAACAATCTTTCTAAAAACCATAAAAATATGTTATGAAAAGTAACTCTATTTCTAGGTATCTCAATTCTAAATTCTGCCCACTCACTCATTGCTCCATATTCATCAATTGCTCTGATTCTTATAATAAATATTCCTTTTGATTCATATGTATGACATACTTCAATTGTATTCCCAGATGGATTAAATCCTGTAGTCTCTGTAGCTCCATCCCCCCAATTAATTTCATATTTTATAATATCACCATCTGGGTCTGTAGAAGTGACATTGAAGCATAACTCTACTCCAACGGGCCAACGAGATGGAGGACCATCAATTATTAAATCAATTGGTGGTGAATTTATGCCTGTAGAAAAAGTCCATATTGGACTTGTACTTGACTCTCCTTCTCTATCCCAGGTTACGATTTTCCAGTAATAGGTTTTATATAATTGTAAATCTCCATTGGGTCCATAAGGATCATAGAAATTTGATGTCTGATTATAAGTAGCTTTTACTGGGGGATTGTATAAACCAAAATATACATCATAATACAACTGATCCCATCCATTAGGATCCCAACCAGTCCATGACAAACTTGCATTAACAGGTATATTTATTGCTCCATCAGGTGGTATTGGATTTTTAGCTGGAAATGGAGGATAATTAGGTGCAAAAGTAAAATGCCAAATAGGTCCTTCAGCAGATGCACCATGCTCATCCCATACAACGACCTTCCAGAAATAAGTAGTATTGAATATTAGCCATTCACCAGGTGGATTATATTTTAAGGTAGATACATTAGACAAAACTTTTGGTGGTGGATTTGTAATACCCCAGTATAAATCATATGTTAAATTATCACCATCAGGATCCCCCGTCTCACAGATAAACCAAGGTGGACCTGCGACACCAGTAGTTCCATTCATTGGTCTAGGATTATGAGGTACATATGGAGGATTATTTTCTGGAGTATTATCCCAGGGAATTACTAATGCTGTTACATCAACATCTTGTGGAAATTGACCTATATGACCACCTTCTCCAGTTTCTTTGTCACACTCATATAATTGATAGGTATAATTTGGTGGAGCGCCAGGTGTAGAAATGTACAAAATATCATCAACCTTGCAAAAAGCTCCATCACTAGGAGCATAAACTAAATTAATACCAAGTGAACCAATTTCTGTTGCTTCACCAGTTTCAGTGTCAATTATCCACAGTTTATCATTTCCAAGATCCCACCCATATAAGGTACCTTCAGCATCAAATGCCAATCCAATCATATACGATACTTCACTACTAAATGGACCGATTTGTTCCTGTTCACCAGTTTCCGGATTAATCTTATATAGATAATCGCTACTAGAACAGCCATACAACCAATCTGTTATTGGATCATATGATAGTCCATTAATACCAGTACCACCGCCACCAATACTCCACATTTCACAGGTTTCTGGGTCTATACCATATAAAAGACCACTATTATATTGGCAGCCATAAATATAATCATCATTTGACCATGTTGCACATGAAAGAAAATCACTATCTGTACCGACTTTCTCACAGATATTGGTTAAATTACTTGGATTATATAATGTGAATTCATATAGACTATCAGAGAAAATTATACCCTTATGATTACAGGAAAATTGGACACTTTGATTATAAAAAAATTCATTTTCTATAGTATTTCTAGATGATGATACAAAACTTGTTCCAATAAAAAGAATAATTATGACAAATGACAAACTTATCCTTAAATATTTATTTTTCATAATGTCATCTCCAATGATTTTTCTAAAAACCTTGAAAATGGCAATTTAAAATTACTGCTCCTCGGATGGTCAAACATAAGATAATCTGACCATTCACTTTCATCACCATATACATCTTTTGCTTTAACTCTTATACCAGGTGAATTCTGATTAAAAACATGACTTTCGCTTGCTTTTGTTCCAGAAGGTATATACTGCGTCCAACCACTTGTTGTGGCATCACCCCAATCAAATAAATACGAGATTTTATCATATTCAGGATCAGTTGTAACTGCTGTAAAAGTATAAGCTAAACCTTGTTTAATTTTTATTGGTCCAGAAGGTTTTTCAGGTTTAATGGGTGGATTATTACCAGATGTTAAAACAAAATCATAAGTAGTATTTTCAGCAATGCTAAGAAGTACCCATTCTGTTTTATAACCTTCCTTAGAACATGTTGTATTTTTCATACAGTAACATATTGGGATATTTGTGACATGATAAAATCCTATAGAGTCACTATAATCTTCTTCATATGTCTCATGGAAATTTACCCTAACAAGTGCTCCTTCTATCGGATTTCCAGCTGTATCATTAACATAACCAAGTAGACTTCCATTGTAAATAAGAATTCCTGATAATGAAATTTCATTTGAAACATTTTTATCTGTCTCTAAAATTTTTAAATTGTTGTTTTTTATTCCACTAGATGGATTAATACATGTAAAAACAAAAAATATAATGAATATTATAACGAATGTTTTTCTAAACAAATCCCTCTGTTTGTTCATTTTTTTTTTTACCTCCCTCAATATTATCATAACAATTAGAGTATTTAAATGTTATATATTATATGAGCAATTATTAGAAAAATTTTTTTTATAAAAAGATTGGAGTAGTATGGTACTTAATTTATTAATATATAGGGAGGATACAAAATAGAATTCAACGAAATTTTCATAATTTTATATATTTAATTGAATTAAGTTTCCACCTACTCCAGTTCATCAAATAATTTAATTTTTTCAGAGTATAATATTTAATTTTACTATATTCTTTATCAAAAATCTTCTCTACCATTCCTAGTATCCTTTCCTTTCCTCCCCCAAAAAACTATTTTGGAATAAATAAAATCATAATATAATATCAGAATTTAAATATTTTCTTTAATATAGTTATTTATAACAAATGTTAATAATCACACCTAAAAATATTTCATTATAATGATAATTGTAATCAAAAATATCAATATTTGAAAAAATTTAACATTTTCCTTTTTTTATTCTTCTCTTTTGGAGATAAAAAATAGGCCAAGTAACAAAAGCCCAACTCCAATTAATTGCATAATAGTTGGTATTTCAGAAAGCATAAAATAAGCAAGAAATGTAGCAAATACTGGCGTTGAAAGTTCCAGTGCGGAAGTTTGAGCAGCTTTTATTCTTTTAAGTGATTCATAATATAGAATTGTTCCAATACCAATTATTATTCCAACTGCTACTTGATGATAATTTGAAATGAAAAATCTATTATTAATTATCAAAAAAATGGAAAGAACAATAGCAGCAATTGAAAATCTATAAAATGTCAGTACACCGGTATTTATATGTTTCACATATTTTCTTGTGACAATAGCTGTTGTTGCCCAAGCAATTGTAGCACAAAGTACAAACAAATCTCCAATTGTACCAAGTCTAAAATTTAATAGATTTTCAAAAGTTTTTGTTGTAACTAAAATTCCAGATGTAATAAGTAGCAAGATTCCAATATAATCAAAATGTGTAAGTTTGTCAGATTTAAGAATAAAAAATCCAAAGATAACAATAAATATCGGTTGCAAATGACCAATTATTACTGCATTAACAACAGGTACAAGAGATAGTGAAAAAACATATATAAAGTCAGCAAAGAGAGTTGCAACAAGTGCGATATATAAAATGGGCGTAACATCTTTTTTTGATATTTTGATATCACTATGTTTTCTTTTTATTAAAATATAAATTATAGCAATTAACAAAGCAAAGATTGCTCTAATTGTATTTGTTTGAATAAAATCTGAGTTTTCATAAGATAGTTTAATAAAAATAGGTTCAATTGCCCACATGATACTTGCAAGAAGAATTGCAATTATTCCAATAGTTTTGTTTTTCACAATCTGAATATAAAAAAATACTTATTTGATTTTTTGAAATATAAAAAAATAAGCTTCGTATTTTACTGCAAAACCTTAAATAGAAAACTTTGATACAAAAGAGTTACTATTTGGGGTAGGAGAATTCATATGGACGATATAAAAGAACAAATTGTTAATTATTTATCAAAGAGAAAGTTTTTGACACTTGCAACATCTTCAAAAGATGGTGAACCATTAACACATCCAATTGCATATGTAAATAAAGAAGAAATCGTTTATTTTTCTACTGGTACTCAAACCCGTAAGTACAAAAATATTATAAAAAATCCAAATGTAGCTTATTCAATATATGATCCAACTGAACATCTAGATGAAGTAATATCAGTTCAAATGCAAGGAAAAGCATCATCCTTAACGAATAAAAAAGAAATAAATGAAATAAATAAAATGCTTAAACAAAAGTTTCCACATATGTCGCACTTAATAAAAGAACCTGATAGTGTGATAATTAAGATTAGTCCAAAATCCTGTTATTTTATGGATTACTCTAAGGGTTTTGGATATAGGGATAATATTGAATATTGATAATATTATTGTAAAATAAATTTTTTCAGCAATTTTTAATCGTTTTATCACTTAATCATGATTTATAAATCCTGATTTCTCTATTAACAGATTAAATATCAAATTTAATAGGTTGAGTTTTGAATATTTAAATGTACTTCTTGGCGTATTTAATAAAACATCTATTTCACAATAGTCACTTGGATCATCAGAATTAATAATCTTTACTTTTCCTGAAAATTCTGTATTTTCATCAGGTGGGGCAGTAACTGTAACTTCAATTGTTATACTTTCTCCATAAGCTAAATCTGTACCGCTATCAGGTGATAACTCCCACACCCCCCAGATTGGTACTGAATCTAGCTCCCAGTTTAGTAAAGAGCCTTCCTCACCACAATTACTGATTTGAAAATTACCAGTAACTTCTGAGTTTGGTTTTACACTAGACCAAGCAAGGTTTCCATCACAACAAATTTTTGCACCTGATTTTAAAAAGAAATAAGCAGAACCTGCATCTACTCCATTTTCATTATCATCTGTACGAGCACCAACAATTATATTATTTTCATCAATTGAAACAGAGATGCCAAATATATCATCAGCTGCTCCATCAGAAGCAATAAGTTTTGCCTCCTGTACCCAATTTGATCCATCATCTTTGAAAATATATGCTGAACCAGTATTGGAATCATCAAAAAATGCTCCTACTGCAACATAATTCTGATATATTGACACCGAGTTTCCAAAACGATCGTTTGCAACTCCATCAGAAGCAGTTAATTTTGCCATTTGCTGCCAGCCAACACCATCGATATATCTAAATATATAAGCGGATCCCTTTTTTCCATCATCACCAAGTGCTCCAATTACTGCATAATCATCAATAATTGATACATCAACTCCGAAATAATCCTCTGATGCACCATCACTTGCAATCAGTTTACTATATTGATACCAATAACCCGATGTTTCACGTTTAAAAATATATGCAGCACCTGCATTTACCCCATTATCATTATCATTACTATATGCACCAACAATCGCAATATCTCCATTTATATCAACATAACCAAATTTATCATCAGAAGAACCGTCTGAGGCTAGCAATTTTGCTTCCTGATTCCAAGTTGTACTCGTTCTTTTGAAGACAAAAGCAGCTCCTCGAGCATGGTCATAATTTGTACCACCGACAATTGCATATTCACCTGATATTGCAACACTCCAACCAAACATATCTACTTCTCCACCCCCAGTTGCTGTTAGTTTTGCCTGTTGAGTCCAACTTGAACCCGATCTTATGAACACATAGGCTGCTTCACCGACAGGAGCACCGATTATTGCATAATCACCACTAATTGATACAGAAAGACCTGCATAATCTCCGGATTCTGCATCTGATGGTATTAATTTTGCCTGTTCATTCCAAGTGCTCCCCTCTTTTTTAAAGATATAAGCTGACCCTGTACATCCATTATCACAATAAGCACCAACTATTGCATAATCACCATCAATTGAAACTGAATTTCCAAATTCATCATATGATGTACCATCAGATGAAATTATCTTATCAAGTTGGATCCAATCTGACTTATCAATCGGTATCTCAACATTATTTTTCCAATGATTTTCAGTTCCTATTGCAGATATCAAAGGAGATGTCATCAAAAGTATACTAACAAAAATTCCAATATTTTTTATATTCATATCTTTCCTTCCTCCAAAAAATTTAAAAAATATATATCTTATTTGAATTAAAAGTTTTCTAAATATATATATTTCAATTTTAATAATATCATAGAATTAGTTTAAATAAAAGTTTTAAGATTGGAAATCGTATATAAAACCAACTTAACAAATTTAAATCAAATTTAATATTTCTTGGAACTTTTACTTCAAATTTTGCAATATCACTGTCTTCATCAAATATATCACTTGCCCAACAACTTATTATGAAATTACCTTTTTGTATCCATGTATAATTTAATGTGATTTCTTCACCAGAACTATAAGGACCATAAATATAAATTATCTCTTTATCTCCCCAACCAATATGATACCAAATATCATCTTCATCAGGGTCAATTGCGTAAAATGTATAATTATATGAAATTCCTACTTTTACTGATCTTGGACCATCAATTTCTGGTAAATTTGGCGGATTATTACCAATTCTAACTATAAAGGGATCTGACCAATTGCTTTCCTCATCATAAATATCTTTTGCTTTTGCTCTTATACTATAATATCCATTTAATTGCCAAATATGAGATGCAATTATTTCTTCTCCTGAATTATATGGTCCAAACCAATCATCAAATGTTCCATCCCCCCAATCAACATAGTAAAAAATTTTATCGTTTTCGATATCTTCTGCTACAAAATAAAAATTATATTCAATACCAGCTTCTCCAAAATTTGATCCATTAATAGATGGTATACTTGGTGGTTGATTATCATATTCTACAAGATCAACTTTTATCAACCAGAAATCATAGTTACCACTACCAATTGAGTTAGTTCTTCCTGTAATTACATAACCACCATCGTTTGTCTCATCAACAGAATAACTCCATTCATCCTCTCCTCCATCAATAGTAATATTCCATTCCATGTAACCATTGTCGTCAGTTTTTATTAACCAAATATCAGTAAGCTCTGTTGCAAATGATGTTTTTGTACCAACAATTGCAAATCCACCATCACTTGTCTGAATAAATGAATAACCTGTATCATGAGAATCTGATTCACCGTATGTTCTATTCCATAATTCATTTCCAAATTTATCAGTCTTAATCAACCAAAAATCATAACCACCTGGACCATATGAGTATGTATCCCCTGCTAAATAATATCCATCATCTGTAATTACTACTGCTGAACCCCAGTCATTATTTCCACCACCATATGTTTTGTTCCATACTTCATCACCATCTGAATTGGTTTTTATCAACCAAGCATCCTGATATCCTGCCCCATATGATTGAGTGGTACCAACTATTATGTAACTACCATCATCACACTCTTTTAAGTTATAACCTGTGTCCCAATCTGAAGTTCCATAAGTCTTATTCCACTGTTCATTTCCATATTTATCGGTTCTAACAAGCCACAGATCATGAACTCCCCCGCTATAAGAATCAGCATATCCAACACCGATGAAACCTTCATCAGATGTTTGAATAACAGAAAAAGTAGCATCTGAATAAGCTCCTCCAACTGTAGTATTCCATTCCTCATTTCCTTCAGAATCAGTTTTTATAAACCATGCATCATGGCCAGGGTAACCATAGGAATCAGCATAACCTCCAAGAATATATCCATCATCACTTGTTTGCCTAACTGATCTACTACCATCTTTAAAGGGACCTCCAAATGTTTTGTTCCAGATTTCATTACCATTTTCATCAGTTTTAATTAACCAAGAATCAAAATCACCAGACCCATAAGTTGCAGTTTCACCTGAAATAATTAGACCCCCATCATTTGTTTCTTGAACTGACCATCCCCAGTCCAAATTACCTCCTCCATATGTTTTGTTCCAAACTTCTTTTGGGATTAATGCTTTGGATTTTGATAATATTTGTTTTTTTTCAAAATTATAACCTGTGGAAATAGTGATATTATTCATAAAAACAAAAAAAATAATTACAATAACTAAAAATTTAGAATTTTTTAACATAGATATCCTCTTAAAGATTTTATAAATAAAAAATTCAAAAGAGGTTATTAACAGTTATTAATGAATTTTTGAACAAACATATAAGATGTATTAAAAAAAAATTATTATGTTAAAATAATTACAAAATCTAATCTTATTTTAAAAAATAAAACGGAAGGGTCTAGCTGAGGGAGGAAGAAAAGTATGAAAAAGTAGGATTATCCTAAAAATCATAATTACTTCCAAACTAGACCCATATATTAACATATGTTAACTAAGTATATATATTTTGTGGAATTTACATCGAGAAAAAATTCAAAAATCGGTCTTTATATCTTATGTAAATTCTTAATATAGGTAATTTTTCTATTAAAATAAAACAAAATATTTTGTTTTTATTTCTTAATTTTGGAATATTTATAACCATTGTTCTCCAACTGCTTTCTTGATTTCTACTATCCTTTACTCGTGATTTAATGAAATATCTTCCATTTTCAGACCATGAATGATTTAATTTTATTTCTTCACCAGATGAATATGGTCCAATCCATTCTTCAATATCTTCATCTCCCCAATTGATATAATACCATATTTCATCTTCATCTGGATCGTGTGCAACAAAAACAAAATCATAATCAACTTCAGGAATGCCTTTGCAGGGTCCTTTTATATCTGGTGGTGTTGGTGGTGAATTTTCAATTAAGGTTTCTGCATAATCAAATAAAATATTTACAATTTGTATAGGATTTGATTCTCCATTTGTCAGAACAACAACACCAATCTTAGTCTTGGGCTCAAATTGCATTTGGGCTCTTGCCCCATAATCAGAACCACCATGTCCCCATACAATTCTACCATCAATTGTACTTTTCCACCATATCAAACCAAGATTCTGATTGAATGGTAATTGAGGTGTTAACATCATATTTACAGTTTCGCTTTTTAGAATTTCCTGTGAGTTATAACTACCGTTTTTAATAAACATTGTTAAGAAATTTATCAATTGTTGAGAACTGGTTCTAAGGTCGCCTGCTGGGACGTCTACCCATCCAATATGACCATATGGTATATACTCTTCCCCATTCCAATGATATGGCATTGCAATATTTGACATATTAAGATCCCGTAGATACCAACCGGATTCATTCATATCCAAATAATTAAAAAGATTTTCTTCACAAAAAGTCGTAAAATTGACTTGTGAAATTATTTCAACTAGATATCCTACTAATGCAACACCAACATTTGTGTAAGTCCAACTTGTACCTGGTTCCCAAGTATGAAAGTTATTTACTTCGTCATAATATTCTCCGCCTGGAACTAGATATTCCTCTAAAAAAGTTTGAAAAGGAATAGGTGCATCTCCAACAAAATTAAACATATATTCCCAGTTATCAATAATTCCCGATGAATGAGTTAACAGCATATGAAAGGTTAAATCTTTTGATGGATATAATGGATGAATAACGTTAAAAGGAAGATAATTGTTAATTGGATCATATAAATTAAAATAACCTTGCTCATAAAGCTTCATAAGAGCTGAAGCAGTAATTGTTTTTGATACCGATCCTATCTTAAACAATGTTTCATTTTTAACTTTTTTATTTTCTTCAAAATCTGCATAACCATAAACATTCTTCCACATTACAGTATCATTTATTACGATTGATGCAGAAAGTCCAGGTAAATGATTTACTTGCATTTCGTTTAAAATTAGATTATCAATTTCTTCAAGATTTATAGTTGAACGATTAACCGATTGAGAATGTCCAAAAATTGAAAAAGAATTTGATATAATTAAAAAACCTATCAAAAATATAAACAATGTGTTTTTCATGTGTTTTTTCTCTTAAAAAATAAATAAATCTATTATTCAAATAATATTTGTATTAATTTTATGAACAAGTTAAACTAATTTTATTTTTTTTTTTTAAAATTGTACAAATTTCTAAAAAAATTTATTTAATATTCTAACTTGAACAAATAAAAATCAGCTTTTTTAGTAAAATCAATACCTTTTTTGTACTCTTCTAGAAAACTAGGTGTTACAGCAAATTGTTTTTTTAAAATAAAATATTGGTCAAGGTTTTTTTGAGAAATTACAGGTTTGGAGTTTTTATAATCAATTACAGCAATCAATCTGAAATTTCTGTCAAGTTTTGCCATACTTGCATCCCCGTGACTATCATTTACTAGTAAAAAACCGCCATCTTTAAGATAATTTTTACAATATTTGGATATGAAACCTGCATATAGTGAAATTAACAAATCAAAACTATTTTTTTCTTCATCAAACTTTGATCTATAATCATTTGGATAGTATTTTATATAATAGTTTTCAGGATATTCTTTGTTTTCTGATATAAATTCCTTGATTATATTTTCTTTTTTAAAGAATTTTTTTGCCTTCTTATCATTATCAACATATACTGTATATGAAAAATAGATTGAAGGAGTAATATCAACGTAACTTCCAGGGTATAGGACCTTTTTAATAGGAAAATTTATTGATAGTAGATTGTAAAGATCTCTTCGATCTCCCACCTTTTTCATATATTCTTCATACTTTTTCATAAATTCTAAAGTATAGATTAGATTATTCTATTTAAATTTTAAATTTTTATCATCTAAATCTTTCAAATAAAATAAAAGCTAACAAAAACACAGCACCAAATATACTTAAAGAACCACCTAAAAAATAAACTCCTCTTATTAATAAAAAAATTCCAGTTACTAAAGTAATTGAGCCAAAAATACCTAAAACTAATATTGCAAAATACCTTTCTAATGTTATCCTTTCTTTATCTTCTTTTTTTTCTGTTTTGTTTTCGTTAGGCCTTATATTATCAATATAATGTTCAATTGTTTTTTTAATGTCTTGGAGGTCTTTGCTTAGCCACTTTGTATCATTTCTATCAATATGCTTATATCTCTTACTGTCTGTTGCTAAACCACGGACCATTAAGCTCACTTTCTGATATTGATTAGATTATTTAAATAGATTGATTGAAAGTTTTTTTTAAAAATATTAGAAATTATTGACCTATAATAAATCTAATAAGTGGAAAGCCTGAAAATAACCATCTAAATAAATTGAAATATAGTTGTCTATTTCTTGGAATTTCAACTTCAAACTCAGTCCAATCACCAACAAGTTCATAGATATCTTTTGCCCGAGCAGCAATAATATATGTTCCCTGTTCAACCCAGGTATGTTCAACAGTTATCAATTCATCTGATTGAAATGGGCCAATCCATTCCTCGCTTGTTCCATCTCCCCAAAGTATTTGATATAAAACAAAGTCATCATCTGGATCTGTTGTAGTAAATATATAAGATTGCGATTCGTTATACCTTGCTGTTTTAGGTCCATTGATTACTGGAGCCTCTGGTGGAAGGTTATCTTTTCCATATGTCTTAAAGCACATATCCCATGTAGCTTCTTCATCAAATCTTGTTGATTCTTGTTTACTAAATGATGATTCACTGTTAGGGGAAGAAGTTATACTAGATTCATTTGTCCAGGAGTCGCCATCATCATAGGAAAACCATGCACAACCAGCAGGATATGATATTGAATTATTGTTTGCACCCCAGGCATACCAGTTATCTGTTTTATTTTCGGTAATTATAACTAAATAATAAGTATGTTCATTTGTAATTACTATATCAGGTAAATCAATCTCCACCCAACCTAGTTCATCTGTCGGAACAATAGCTGGCTCAACACTTTCTATCGTAAGATCATTATCAGTTAATTCTTCCCTTATCGATATATATAGAGGATAATTAGCAGATGCATTTTTTCCAACAAATACCTCAACTCTGGTAAGAATATCCTTTGTCGGAACAAAAGATTGAGCAACTTGAACATTTATTAGATTGCCCTCTATAAGAATTTGACCTATTGGCATTAGTTTATTTTCTATCATAACAGTTTGAGATTGATCTAATTCATCTTTAATGGGTGCAGAATTTGTTTTATTTTTAATTGTTGCAACACCACTCATTCCACTTAAAACTAGAATACTTAGTATAATAATTAGAATTAATCTATTCATTGTCGACCTCCAAATTAATAAATAAATACATTATTATTATATTTATTATAAATTTTTCTAGAAAAATATTTAATCTTCAAATTTTAATTGCACTAAAATTAATTACCTGATATATTTTTTTAAATTTTGGTCATTATCAGTTTTAATATTTTCAGAATAATTTACTATATCTTTTATTTTTATTTTAGGTTTTATTGACTAATTTTAATCTGCCGCTTTAGAACTAACCATTAAATCAAGTTATATATTATTTTTAGATAGTTTCAAATATTTAAAATTAGAACTCATTATTTAAAAAATTAATCATCCGATAAATTTTTATGTAAACAAATATAAGTGAATTATGACCACAATGATGAAAAAATATTTTTCTGATCTGCTGTAAAAAAATAATGTGAGGAAAAATGGGCGAACTGAGTGGTCTATTAAAAAAAATCTAAATATTTTTAACCATGTAAGGTCCCTCAGATTCAAAACCAAATCGTCGGTAATAGTTTCTAGTTCCAATTCCAGCAAGTACAATTAACTTTTTAGCATCATAATCTTCCCTTGATATAATCTCAGCTTCACTTATTAAATTCTCACCCCATCCTCTATGTTGCCATTGGTCTTTTTTAGCTTTACTTCCTACCTTTACCATCTGTCCAAAAACGTGAAGCTCTCTTATTAACATTGAATGTGTATTTTTTGCTTCAAGCCTATGAACCTTTTCTGAGGGATTTCTTAGTCTTAAAATTCCAATTAAAGCATCATAATTTTTATCTTCATATGTTAAAAAAATCTCTTCTCCTTGTGAGGCTAGATATTTATCTATATTTAGTTTTACTTTATCGATATCTGGTTTATAATTAGATTTATATTGTAAATGTCCAACTTCTCTGCATCGGATGCAATTACAACTTGCACCCTCATCTTTTAGTTTTTCTTGAACAATTAATCGTAAGTCTCCCTGTTTAATACCATCAATAACAAGATTTACTGGAATATCTCTTTGTATACGCTGAATTCTAACCCATTTTGGTACTTGTTTTTTTATATCAACAATAAGCCTTACAAATTCATCAAAATTATAAGGTTTATATTGACCTTTTCTCCACATATCATAAAGTTTTGTATCAGACATTACAAGAGTTGGATAGATTTTTATTGCATCTGGTTTAAATCTTTCGTCGTCAAATATTGTTTTAAAAATCTTTAGATCATTTGATATACTTGAACCTGGTAGACCTGGCATCATATGATAAATTACTGCAAAACCAGAATCTTTTGCAATTTGAGTTGCTTTTATTACATCATTTACTGTATGTTCACGGTTCACTATTTTATATATTTTATTATCTATTGTTTGGACCCCTAGCTCAACCCGGGTTACACCTAGATTTAACATTAGATTTACATGTGATTTTTTACAATAATCAGGGCGTGTTTCAATTGTTATATCACTGTTTTTTATTAACGAACTTTCAGCAAACATTTGAGCTTCTTTAATTGTTTTCCCATTTTTTCCTGATATTGCGTTAAGACACTGAATAACAAACCATTCCAAGTAATCCTCTGGATAACATGTTATTGTACCACCAAATATTATCAGTTCAACTTTATCAACGGTATGACCAATTTTATTGAGCTGATTAATTCGACTTTTTACCTGATTATGAGGGTCATAATTGTTTTCTATTGCTCTTCTACCAGCAGGTTCATTACCAGTATAACTTTGAGGTGTATCAAATTTAGGTCCCCCTGGACAATAAATACATGGTTCATTTTTTGGACAGGGATATGGTTTGGTCATAACAGTTATAACATAAACACCAGAAATTGATCTTATAGGTTTTAATCTCAAAGTTTTAAGAATTACTTTTCTTTCATTTATCGTTGCAACAGATAATATATCAGAGTTACGAGGAAATTGTTTTAAACCATATTTTCTACAAGCCCAAAGTTTTACCTTTGTTAAATCCTTATCCTTTAAATATTCACCTAATATGATTTTTTCAATTATTGCACGATAGATCTCTTTGTTATCCATTACAACACCGATATAATATACCAATTTAATTTTAAAGAGTAATATTATTGTTTTATATAAAGAATTTAAAATCCCCTACGAATGAAATAAAAATCTGAGAAAGGAGATTATGTTTGGATTTCTTTCAAATAGAAAATCAATTAATGTAAAGAGCTCACGGCTACGAGGTGTTGAAAGTGAAACATGAACAAGGCAAGAGTTTGCAATATTATCGACATCAACAACCTTTACATATCCATTGAAATGTTTGCCATTTTTATCAGGTGATATGACTGAAACATCAATAGTTAGAGGTCCACTTTCAGGAGTCAGTCCCTCACTAGAGATAGGATCAAATGACCATTCTCCCCAATCAGGCCATACTGTTATTTCCCAATCAATACTTGAACCTGGTGCACCGACATTTTCAATTGTAAAGGACCCCTCAACAGTTGCTCCGGGATTTGTTCCTGGCCAGTATAATGCTCCTTCTGAATGAAGATTTGAATCAGTATTTTCGTCTATGATATCAACAATTACACCTTCAAGAACTGTTAGTTCGTAAGGAAGCTCTTCTGGAATCTTATACCATCCATCATATGATCCTCCCCAACCAAAATTAAGATGATAATATCCATCATCATTATACCCATCAATTACAAGATTATGACCTGAATTCCAAGCTTCATTTACAACAGCAAGATGTACAGGAAGACCATTCATTATGTTTTCTTGGATTCGTTCATATACATATGGTTCATCATCTGTTAGTAGTTCACAATCATAAAAGTATAGTCTTTGATAGGCATCATATGCTTGACTTACACCAAAAGTACCTGATATAGTTGAACTGTAAACTTGTCTAGCTGCAACCCCACAAGCAAAAGTGAGTGCTGCCATATCATCATCAGTTAGAGCTTCTTCGTTCTGGTAATGCATGACAAGGGTGTCTAAATAAGTATTTAATTGTGGAAATGAAGGAAAATCATAGGTTTCATAATCATCATCAATCCAGTAATAATTACCCCAATTGTGATAGTAATCATCGCTATCATTAAATTGAACATTGTTTGTCGTTCTGTGATAATTTAAGATTTGAGCTATAGCAATTGAAGGACATCCTGCAACACTGCGCTTATTATTTACAAGGTCAATTGGACAAAAATTATTATATGGAGAATTTTGGTGCCACTGTGTCTCAAGCCAACCATCTGTTGAGGTTGCTCCTTCTTTTGGCCATTGAGAAAAGGTTTTCTCCAAAACCAAAGAATCACGGTTTAAATAGGAATTCCACAAGGCTTTGTTTTCTTCGATTGTTTTTTCTTTAATTTCAGAGGAATAAGTAATTCTTCGACTAATATCCTCTTTTATCAAATCATAAAGAAGAAGCCCTTCTTTAGAAAAAGAACTTGAAAAAGAATAGGCAAGAACTGGAGGAAGGATTTTATAAGCAGGTATAACAATGTAACCTTGGGGATTTAAATTAAAAACATAACCAAGAATAGAACCTTCATTATCTAGGATTTGGTTTGAAGTAATTATTTTATAATTTGTTTTTTTCAAATGCTCTAATTTAGCTGAAGCTACAATATAGGCAGAATTTTCATTTACAGGACTTTTATCAGTATCGATGCTTTCAATATTTATTGCTGCAATTATTGGTTGAAAACTGGCACAAATTACAATTGCTATTGAAATAAATAATATCACTCGTCTATCGAATTTAATCATATTATCATTAACCTCAACAAATATATATTGATTAATATTATAAAAGTTTCTTAAAATTATGCTTAAATTATAATATTTTCTTTTATCAAATATAAAAAAAGAAAAAAAGAAATTTTGTCTAGTTAAGCCTCAGTAAATATCGAAATATTGGTGATGTATTAAGTATATGTTTAAAGATTTCTAAAAATGAAAAATATATTGATGTTCTAGCTCTTGGAATTTTAATTTCATGAGTAGATAGATTACTTTTCTCTTTGTACCAATCTTCAGCTCTTGTTTCAATAATATACTTATCATTATTTTCCCATGAATGATTCAAGGTTACGATTTCACCTGATTCATAAAAATCAGTTATTGTGATGTTTCCATCATCCCAATCAACATGATATCTTATTTTTTGGTTATCTGGATCAGTTGAAACAAATGTAAAATTATAGGATATTTGTTTTTTTCCTTTAGTTGGACCATCAATATTTGGTGGTGTTGGTTTTGGATTTAGCCCTGTGGCAAAAGTCCAATCAGGACCAGGAGTTACCTCTCCCATCATATCATGAGTATCAATTCTCCAGTAAAAATCCTCAAATAATGGCATATCGCCTTCATCATATGGATCATAATAATTTTCATCTTGATTTCGAATAAATGGCGGATCAGGATTTGGACCAAAATACACATCATAAGTCAATTTATCACCAGAATTTGGGTCGCTACCATTCCAATAAATACTAGCATTTACAGATACATTTTTTGCACCATCCGGTGGAATTGGGTCGTGTGCAGGATATGGAGGACGATTCGGTTGAGTTAAAAAATTCCATTTTTCTCCAGATGAATTTAATCCATAATAATCCCATGCAACAATCTTCCAAGCATATTTTGTTGAAAAATTGAGGGTTTGTCCAAGAGGAGTTGGGTCATAACTTGTTTTAGTTATATCTGATGCTACTAATGGTGGATCATTAAAAGGGTCGAATTCACCAAAATAAACATCATATGTTGTTTCGTCACCATCAGGGTCTCCACCAAACCATTCTAAAATAATATCAATTGGTATTTCATCTGTACCATTGAATGGATTTTTTGGAGTGGGAATGTTAGGTGGAGCATTTCCCCTTGTAGTAAAACTCCAATTTATTCCAGGTTCAAGTTCATCTAAATTATTCCAAATATCAATTCTCCAGTAATAAGTGGTTTCCCAATCAAGATTTCCTGGGGGATCATATTTCATAACCGATCCATTATTTATTACTCTAGGAAGAGGATAGGATTTGCCGAAATATACGTCAAATTTTTTAGGATCTGTATTTTCACCTGTTAAAAAACCCGCTGTTTCATCAACCCATTTATTTTGATCTTTATTCATAGCAGCAGCAATTACCATAGTATTTCCTTGTGTAATATAATCAAAAATATGAGGTTCCCAATCGCTTCCTCCTTTATCATCATAATCCATTCCATCCCAATAGATGGTTTCCGTCCAAGAATCTCCAGCACTTATTGTAACATCATCATTAAATGCATATTCTTTAAATTCAAATGTATATGGATTATCAAATTTATCATTCCATAAAGAAGATTCTACTTCTGTTATTTGAACATGTATATGTCCATTGTATTCACTTGCTTCATTATTCTTTGCCTCGACATCAATCTTCATTTCAGTAACAGTCCAATTTAAAACTTTTTCGATAGGAACTGTTGTTTCTCCGTCTTCAGGGTGATTATTGACAGCTCCGAGCCATTCAACATTCAAGGAAAGGTCTATATCCTTTACATTTCTACTACCACAATCAAGTATACTTTCATTTATTTTTGTTTTCCAAATTTCAGTACTACCATTACCAAAAACAATAATTGTATCATAACCTCCATCCATTTTTATAGTAGGCGAGCCTGCAATCTGTAATTCAGATTTTCTCATCTTAGAATTATTGTTTTTATCATAAACATAAGTTATATAATAAAAAGGATGGTAATTTCCAGCATATATCTCCTTTAATCCTTGATGAGCAAATCTACAAGGTATACAGGTTGTCATTGTGAAAAATTCTCCAAGGATGTTGTGAGAATAATCTGGGTTTATAGGTTCAGAATCTATAGATTTTTTTTGAATAATTGCTGAAGATATTGTTCCAAAAAAAGATAAGGTTAAAAGTAGACATATTAAAATACATATTACTTTTTCTTTCATATTTCCTCCTCCAAATTATTATTATTGTATAATATAACTAATTTTTTTAATTTAAATTTTTGCTTAACAATTGTTAATTATAAAAAATATTATAAATGATATAATTTTTTTATTTTTATTAAATTTAAATAAAAGAAAAAATAAAGAAAATAAATTATTGTGACATAAATAATCTTCTTAGAATTAGGATCACGTTTGGAAATCTATCCATAAAACTAAAAACAAAGATATCCTTGTTTATTTTATTCCTTGGAATTTTTACAGATAACGACTCTGACCAATCACTTTCAAAACCATTAATATCCTTTGCTTTTACCCTTATTTTATAAGAGCCTTTTTCCTTCCATATATGTGATGCTTCACAAATTTCACCTGATTCATAACGCCCAAGCCAACCACTAGAAGTTCCATCTCCCCAATCCCAATTATAATATAATAAGGGTTCATGTGGAGCAGTTGTCTTTGTGTAATATGTATAATTTAATCCTGGTTCACCCAATTCTGGGCCAATTGGTTTGTCAGCAACCCTTGGTTTTAATCTGATAAAAAGTAATTTTCTAAAAGTTGTATTACCATATTCTGGAAAACTTCCATTATAATAATACCAATTGTTATAAGCAGTGTCACCCCAACCATAATTTGCATGAACCCAAAATTCACGTCCAAACCAATCATATCCGTCAATTACAACAGCATGATGCCATGGATTAGTAACATTTTCTCTTAAAAGTAACATACAAGGTCGAAAATTATCAATTTCGTCAATGATATCGGTAATAGGAGGTTTATCAACCATCATAGTTTCAAAAGATATACATTCAAAGTGATCCCTTAATTCCTTAATTAATTGTGACCAATCACTAAGGGTCTGAATTGTTTTATATTTACCAGTTCCAAAGTCTTTTTGAATAACTGTCGCAGTATCATAAAGAATAGTTGTTACGTTATCAATTTCTTCAGGTGGAGAGGTTTCATCAATAGTTTTTGGCATATTAGACCAAAAATATTTCGTGACATCTAAATTATTATCGATTATTACAGGGTCTCCCGTCTCATTAACAATCTCTGTACAGACATAATAAACAGATCCATTTGATTGTAGTTCATGATAGTTTATGATTTGACCAATAGCTGCTGACCAACATCCAAGACGATAATGTCTATTAGGGTCACTTGGTGGTAATGAATAGTTAATTGGGGTCTTACTTGCATAAATAAATTTTTCATGCCAAGTTGTACTAAGAAGAATCTCACCAGGTGTGTATGTATTTATTTTACAAATTTCATTTTCAATTAATTTTTCTTGTGTTGTTGCAGAAATTTCAATTGTAGAAAACCCTGTTGTTATAAAAAACAAACAAATAAATATTCCAAGAATTTTTTTAAACATTTTATTTTCCCCCCTCAATTTCAAATAATATTATAATTTTGCTATTAATAAATATATCTCTAGAAATTTTAAGAAGATTTTTTTATTTTGAAAACAAAAATTAGGAAAATAATTGATATAACAAATAATATTAATTGAAAACCAGGGGTTGAATCATCATCTGTTTGTGAAATTTTACCAGAAGAAACTTTTAATTGTCGTGTAATAGAGCCACCTTGATTACAAAAAGCAGTTACTTCAATTGTATCATTTTCTTCTGCTTGTGTATTATTATAAATATATGTAAAACTGGATTCTGGTTGACTTGTATAGTCTTTATTAATAATTGTTTCACCATTGATTTTTACAACTATGTTATTAACATAATGTGAGTTAGTATTTGAAACTTGGTGATTTAAGGAAACTTCTAACTCTTTTGTTGTAATATTATATCCTAAATTCATATTTGACGGTGAATGAGCGTAAACATTAAAAGATAATAAAATAGATAAAAAAAACATAAAAAAAACTGTGAAAATTAATAATCTAATATTACCTTTTTTCTTTGTAAATTTCATATTTTCACTCCCCTAAAATAGAACTAAATTGTATATATAATATTTCAATATTACTAATTTTAAAAATAGGCCAAAATACCTAAAATTCCATGAATTATTCCCAAAAAAATTGATATATAAGCCAATCTATAATGCCAATTAATTGAGATTTTAATCTTGCCCTTTCTTTTTAATAAAGCTATTAATGCAGTAATTAAAAAAACCAAAATTGTAATTATTCCAAGGTATATAATAAAAGGTAATCCAAATATTAGATAATAAGTAATATCATTGAACATATTTTCTCAACTCAAAAAACATATTAAAGAAATCTTTAAATTATTTATGACTAAGATCATGATAATTTTTTCCAAAAATAAATATATTCCAATTCATTAGTCAAAAAAATGTCTTCAAGAGATAATAAATATAATAAACTTATAGATGAAAAAAGCCCTTACTTACTACAACATTCAAATAATCCTGTTGATTGGTATCCTTGGGGTAAAGAAGCTTTTAATAAAGCAAAAAAAGAAAAAAAACCAATTTTTTTGTCAATAGGCTATTCTACTTGTCATTGGTGCCATGTTATGGCACATGAATCTTTTGAAGATAATGAGGTAGCAAAACTTTTGAATAACAATTTTGTATGTATTAAGGTTGATAGAGAAGAACGTCCTGATATTGATAAAATATATATGAATGTCTGTCAAATGATTACAGGAAGAGGAGGTTGGCCACTTACAATTATAATGACACCTGATAAAGAACCATTTTTTGCAGCAACCTATATTCCAAAAGAGACAAGATATGGAATTAAAGGATTGCTTACTTTGATTCCTGAAATTAAAAATCTTTGGCAAAATAAATCCGATATTTTGATTAAATCAGCAAAAGAAATCACAACCACATTACAAAAAATTTCAAAATCCAGTATTAAGCAGGAGCTTTCTAATAAAAATCTTGATTTTACTTATGAAGAACTTTTCAACTCATATGATGAACTTTTTGCTGGATTTGGAAACCGTCCAAAATTTCCAACCCCACATAACCTATTGTTTTTACTTAGGTATTTTAAGAGAACTGGTAATAATTTTTCTTTAAAAATGGTAATAAATACACTTGAAAAAATGAAACAGGGTGGAATTTATGATCATATAGGTTTTGGTTTTCATAGATACTCAACTGATAGAGAATGGATTTTACCTCATTTTGAAAAAATGCTATATGACCAAGCTCTTCTAATAATTGCCTATACAGAAGCCTATCAAGCAACAAAAAAACCAATCTTTAAAAAAACTGTTTATGAAATCATTGAATATATTTTAAGAGATATGACCTCTGAAGAAGGTGGATTTTATTCAGCAGAAGATGCAGACTCTGAAGGAAAGGAAGGAAAATTTTACACTTGGGATTATGACGAAATAAGAAAAATTCTAAATTCAGAAGAATTTAACATTATTGAGAAATTATATAATATCAAAAAGGAAGGTAACTTTTCACCTGAAGCAGAAACAAAAGAAAATAAAAATATATTTTTTCAGACAATAAGTACTGAAGATTTTTCTAAGTTCTACCACATTTCTATCAAAGAACTTTTGGATAAGCTAGAAAAAATTAGAATTAAACTTTTTAACGCACGTAAAAAAAGAATTCACCCTGAGAAAGATGATAAAATTCTTACTGATTGGAATGGTTTAATGATTGCTGCCCTCAGTAGAGCAGCTCTTGTTTTTAATGAAAAGATCTATGCTGATAGAGCAGAAAAAGCTTCGAATTTTATTATTAAAAATATGATGAAGAAAAATGGTGAATTACTACATCGATATAGAAATAAAGAAGCAAAGATCACAGGTTATGCTGATGACTATGCTTTTATAATATTTGGTCTTATAGAACTTTATCATGTAACTTTTAATAATTACTATCTAAAAATTTCTCTAGATTTGAACAATTATCTGATAAATCATTTTTGGGATATATTAAATGGAGGTTTATATTTTACATCAGATAAGGCTGAGAAACTAATAACTAGAACAAAAGAAGTTTATGATGGAGCAATTCCTTCAGCAAATTCCATAACAATGTATAATTTAATTAGGCTTGCAAGAATAACTGGAAATATTGAATTTGAAGAAAAGGCAAGGCAAATCGGTATTTCTTTTTTTAATGAAATAAGTAAGATTCCAAGTGGATATACTCAAATTATGGTAAACTTGGATTATTTGATAGGGCCCTCCTATGAAATAGTAATTGTAGGAGATAAGGATAGTAAAGAAACAAAAAAAATATTGCATAGTATTAATTCATTTTATATTCCTAATAAAGTGGTAATTTTAAAAGAACCTAATTCAAAGGATCCATTGATTGAAAAGATTTCTCCTTTTATAAAGGATTACTCTCAAATAAAAAATAATGCAACAATTTATGTTTGTAGAAATAATCAATGTCAATTTCCTACAACAAGTATTGATAAAATGATGGAAATGATTAATTAAATTTTTTTTAATTTTCTGGAAATGCTTCTCCTGACCAATCTGACCAACCAGGTCCTGAAATAGGTACATAAGTACCAGTACTAGCTTCGTAGAATATTCCTGAAAAATCAGCAATGATTTCAAAAGTGACGGTATCATAAAAAGGATCAGGTACATCAAAGTAAACAATCATATATCTAGTTAAGATCCAATTTAAAGTAAGCATGTTTCCCTCTTCATCAATTGCATTAATATATGCTTCTGTTGGATATTCTACATCTGGATATCTTGAATCGACTGCTAAATTTCCATATGAGATAGAAATCTCATTTTTATCAAGATCACATCTTCTGTAAAAATTATATTCTTTTTCGTCAATCCCATCATTATAAACCACTCTTAGGTTTCCAGGTGTACAAGTTTCCCAACCATCTTGACATGAATAAACTGGAGCATGAGGATACAAAAGATGGACTGAAAGATTATCCTGTTTGAAATCAAGCCAGTTCCACTCAAAAATTGAAAAGACAAACTCGCTATAAAAACCATCATGATATCCTTTTGCATCTACTAGCTCGTAAGTAATTTCTTGAGTTCCATCACGTACATAAAAGGTTCCATTGACAACTGCATTTGCCATCTGCATATGATAATTTATCCAAGCAGGTATAAAACCTAAGGTTTTAGGAACAGGCCATACTACCCATGGTCGCCATGGATCACCTATAGATCTTTTATAATTAAGGTCCCATTTGATTTCTCTATCTCCCTTTATTACTTGCCCCGTTAGATGATAATGATCAGGGCTTAAAACATCAATTGTGCCTCCTGGATTTTCTAATTCAAATCCTTCATCTGGTTCAAAAGTTTTAGATGCATAGAAATTTCCAGGAACTGTTGGATCATAATCCTCACTAAAAATTGGAAAAGACTCTCCTTCTGAAGGATCCCTTATAATCATACCAAATGAGTTAGTAATAGCACCTCCTGTTAGAAGATTTTCAGGGTTTGCAAGCCCATAGGCAGCAACACCCGCAATATCATCTTGGGTTTCTATTGTGCCTTTATCATCTAGAAAGTTAAAATACCATAATTGGTTATAAACAAAATCGCCAATTCCATCCTTATAATTGTAATAATTGAATCCATCTGTGTTGCTTTGATTTGCAATTCCTACTTCTGGATGAGAAGGAGCCTTTGGCAATCTTCCAAATGAAAAAATTCTAATATCTCTTTCAACACTTGCATTTTTACCTAATTTATTATGAGCAACGGCTTTTATTGTATGTTTGTAGGAAATAGGTTCATCAAGCATCCATTCATAATAAGGTCCGGGAAGACTCACTTTTAACTTATTATCCAGATAAATTTCTACATAATCGATTTCAGAAGTATCATCAAAAACATCTATTTCAATAGTAATTTTTCCAATAATTCTAGTAATTCCAAAAGGAAGCGGTATAATTTCCCTATCAAGAATATAATAAAACCCTTCTTTTGGTTTTATAATACTAATATTTATTCCTTTTTTTTCATTGACATTAGGAAAGCGCTTTTCTGTATCTAATATATTGAATCCATCAAAGTGTTTTTCAGTTGCTACGACAAAACTTGTGCTAAAAAGAAGTATAACAACAAAACCTGCTATTAAGGTTGTTTTATTCTTTATTTTCATTATATTATCCATTTTGTATAAATGTATAAACATTTTATATTAATTTTTATAATAAAAAATACTTATAAATTTTAAATTTTTTTAGAATTTAGATTACCCTTTTAACCAAATTTATTATTATGTATGATTACTCAAATGAATCTAAATAAAATTTTACCTCAAACACTTAAAATACATCAAGAAAAAAAAGCATTAGTTTGCGGTAATTTTGAATTTACCTATAAACAGTTTGGTAATAGAGTTGGAAAACTTGCTAGTTCGCTTATAAAATTAGGTATCACAAAAGGAAAAAAAGTAGCTGTATTTCACAAAAACTGCCATTATTTTCTTGAAAGCTATTTTGCAGTTATGCATTCCGGTGCAGCATTAGTCCCCCTAAATACTTATCTTTCTAAGGATGAATTGGCTTTCATTCTAAATGATTCTGAAACAGATTTATTGATTGCTGATAGTGATTTATATAGCAAAGTTGATGATATTAAAAAACTAATTAATAAGGATGTCAAGATTATTCTGACAGGAGAAAACTATGAGGATTTTATTAGGTCAGCTGATTCTAACCTACCATTAATAGATAATAATAAAAAGGATATTGCTCAAATCTATTATACCAGTGGTACTACTGGTAGATCTAAAGGAGTAATATTATCACATAAAAATGTATATTGTCATTCTCTTTGTGCAATAGAAGAGCTTAATCTTAATTCAAAAGATATATGGCTTCATGCCGCACCTTTATTTCATTTGGCAGATGCATGGGCAACCTGGGCTATTACTCTTGTTGGAGGAACACATGTTCTTGTAAATGAATTTAACCCAAAGAGAATTTTTCAAAAAATAGAGAAAAATAGAGTTACGCTAACAAATTTAGTTCCAACTATGTACTACCGATTAGTAAATGATCCAGATGTAAATAAATACGACTACTCATCACTTAGAGTTCTTATGAGTGGGGGTGCACCGATTTCTCCAAGTCTTGTAAAAAGAATTATTGAAACTTTTAAATGTGATTATATTCAAACTTATGGTTTGACAGAAACTAGCCCTTTTTTAACAATGTCAATATTAAAAGATCATCTGAAGGATCTTTCTTATGAGAACCAGTTGAAATATAAATCAACCACTGGTAGAAAATTTAAATGTGTTGAATTGAAAGTTGTAAATAAAAAAGGTCGAGAGGTTAAAAAGAATAACAAGGAAGTTGGAGAAATTATTGTTAAAGGTGATTCAATCACTCAGGGATATTGGAAATTACCACAAGAGACAAAAAAAGTCTTCAAAAATGGTTGGCTTTATACTGGTGATATGGCAATTATTGACAAAGAGGACTACGTTACAATTGTCGATCGTAAAAATGATATGATAATTACTGGTGGTGAGAATGTTTATTCAATAGAAGTGGAGAATGTTTTATACCAACATCCAGCGGTTTTGGAGGCTGCAGTCATTGGTATGTCTGATAATGAATGGGGTGAGATTGTAAAAGCAATATTAGTTCTTAAAGATGGTAAATCTGCAACAGAAAGAGATATAATTGAATTTTGTAAAGGGAAATTATCTATTTTCAAAGTCCCAAAAATTGTTGAGTTCAAAGATTGTCTTCCAAAATTAGGATCAGGAAAAATTTGTAAAAAGATGCTTAAAATAGATAGTTAATTAGATTTAAATCTGATAGTATTATTATCATCAATTAATATTATAAGTCTTAAAAAAAATTAATAAATCAATAAATGAAGAGGATATACAGATGAAAAGAAAGATGATTTTAGTTCTTATAACTGTAGTTTTTATCATAACAATAATACCAATAGAGGCTTCGATAAATATTTCAACAAATAATGAAAAATCTATTTCAAATATATATGATTGTATATATAATGGAAGACTTGAAGAGAGAAATGGAATAAAAATACTTCATTTAAATGGATCTTATTATGAAATGGGTTATCAGCATGGATTTCTATTAAAAGACGATATTCATGCTGTCTTTAATGCATTTTTAAATTGGGCAACTGAAAAAGGATTTTCCTATGAAGATATTCTTCAAAAATGGAATATAATGAAACCATTACTACCTGAATGTTATATTGATGAAATGAAGGGAGTTGCTGATGCATCAGGATTATCTTTAGAAAATATATCTGTTTTAAATGTTGGTTTCTATCTAATTATTAATTGTGGAAGTTTTGCTGCTTGGGGTACTGCAACAAAAGATGGAAAACTCTTACATGTTAGAAGTCATGATCTACCTATAAAAATTATGGATCCAAACTCTGGAACATATTTGGTAGAAACACAGGTTCTATTTATAAGAGAACCTGATGGCTTTTATTCTTCAATATCACCTTCTGAACCTGGAATTGTTAGTGTTTCAGATGGTTTTAATGAAAATGAGATTGCTGTTGGCATGCTTTCTTCATGGACAAACGATGAAACCTTTAAGGGTATTGGAGTAGGATTTAGGATAAGGATGATTCTTGATACAACTTCTTCGATTGACGAAGCAATTGATATTCTTATTTCGAATAAAACCTTAGGATATAACTTTATAGTTTCAGATGCAAAAATTCCAATTGGCTATGCTGTTGAAAATACTGCTAATATATCATATGTAGGAACATGGAATAGTACATCTGAGTCGATTGCTCCTTTTTGGGAAATTGAAAATGTGGTAAGAAGAGCAAATCTTTTTGTTGATACAAAAACTGCTGAAACTCAAAGAAAACAATATCATCCTGGAAAATTCCCAATATTTTCAATAATTCTAAATTTGAATAAGATGAGTGGGACTTCAATTTCTGCTGCACGTACATGGGTACATTTTACTGCTATTAGTAAAGGTATTGAATCTGAATTGGGAAATTTAGATTTGAACAAAACAATGACTATACTTCGTGATATATATTTAGGTAAAACAGATTTCAGATTTTTCTTTATGCAATTGTTAAGAGCTTACTCAACACCTTATCAATGGGTGATGTGTCCAGAAAATGGTGATTTTGTTTTGTCATTTGCTACAAGAGATAAAAATGCATTTAATAATCCAGTTCATTACTTCAATTTCTATGAACTATTAGACGAAAATTCTTAATAAATCTATAGAGGTTTTAATGGTCCTGGAGGTTCAGGGGGCATTGGAGGATTAGGTATCTCTGGACCAATTAATTCAAACCATTCACAATATTCATCACATCCAGAAACACCTTTCATTTTTCCGATTTTACAGGCTGGTATTTTTATTTTTTTATCACCCTCTTCAAAATATTTATATTCAAAATGAGCACAATCAGTTCTATCCATACATTTTCCTCTCCCTTTATGTATATTCTGAAATAGATTCTAGTATATAATTATAATACTCAATTGGTTAAAAATCATTTCATTTAAAATTTCAAAATTATATTAAATTTATTTTATATTTGATAATTTTTTAATCAACATAAATTTTAAATTGTCATGTTGTATAACAGGTATTTATATAATGGGGGAAAAATCATGAAAAAATTCATATTATTTTTTGTAATAATTTTACTAATTGGAATTACTATACCCTCAGTTAATTCATATAAAAATATTGAATCAAAAACACAAATTAATTTTATAACACCACAAATAGAAATTGAAGTTATAAATGGTGGAACAGGAATTTCTGCATCAATTAAAAATATTGGAAATGAGGATGCAACTGACGTCAATTGGAGTATTGAAGTTACAAAAGGACTTATTTTAATAGGTAAGATTAACCAAGGAAATATTCCAAATATTCCTAGAAATAGTAGTGAAACTGTAGAAATTCCATTAATTGTTGGAATTGGTAAATCTATTGTTACCGTTTCTGCAGAACCTTCTGGTGGAGAAAAGATTGTAAAATCTGTAAAAGCAAGAATAATTGGAATATCTGTTACTATTTTACCTGGTGATCTTGGTGCTTTAACCTTAAGGTTAGAACAAATTGCTAAAGGTTTTAATTCACCTTCAGTACTCACAAATGCAGGAGATAATACAAATAGACTTTTTGTTGCAGATTTAAACGGTGTAATTTATGTAATTGAGAATGGTATCAAACTAACAGAACCCTTCTTAGATATTTCAGATAAGATAGTAGATTTAAGTCCGATATATGATGAAAGAGGACTACTTGGTCTTACATTTCATCCTGATTTCGAAAATAATGATAGATTTTATGTTTACTATAGTGCACCAAATTCAGGAAGTGAAATTGATCATGAAAGTATTATTGCTGAATACAAGGTTTCATCTGAAGACCCAAACAAGGCAGATCCTAACTCAGAAAATATAATAATGCGAATAGATCAACCAGAATCAAATCACAACGGTGGACAACTAGAATTTGGTTCAGATGGTTATCTCTACATTGGTCTAGGAGATGGTGGAGGTGCAGGAGACATTCATGGAACAATTGGTAATGGACAAGATATAAACACTCTACTTGGTTCAGTTTTGAGAATTGATGTAGATTCCAGTTCGCCCTATGAAATTCCACCTGATAATCCATTTGTTGGAGTTGATGGTCTTGATGAGATTTACGCATATGGTTTTAGAAATCCCTGGAAGTTTTCATTTGATGAAAGTACTGGCACACTATTTTTAGCAGATGTTGGCCAAGATAAATATGAAGAAGTAGATATCGTTGAAAAGGGTGGAAACTATGGTTGGCGAATAATGGAGGGGAACCATATTTATGATTCAGAATTAGCAGAGATTCTGAACATATCACTTGATGAACTTGAAAAACCAATTCATGAGTATAGTCATAATGTAGGTAGATCAATTATTGGTGGTTACACATATAGAGGAACTCAATCACAGAGTCTAACTGGAAAATATGTATTTGGAGACTGGAGTACAGGTTTTGTATTACCAAGAGGAAAACTATATTATCTTGAGGAAATCCAACCTAATATCTGGAAGAGATATGAATTTAATCTAAAAAATGACAGACCCTTAAAGCGATTTATTTTAGGATTTGGAATAGATGAAGATAATGAAATATATGTTTTAACAACCCGAACTCCAGGTTCACTTTTAAAATCTGGAGAAGTTTGGAAGATAATTGTTGATTAAAGGAGAAAAAGAATATGAATTATATAAAGAAAATCTCTCTATTTTTTGTCATAATAATGTGCCTATCATTAATAGGTACACAAGCAAGTGCTCATCCACCAGGATTTATGAATCTTAAATATGAAGAAAACAACCTAAGGGTACTTATCATACACTTTTCAATTGCACCAAAAGGATCACATTATGTATATCGCATAGAAATAGAGGTAAATGGAGAACTAGTTCAAGAGGAAAATTATGAACAACAGGAAAGGTTCATTTTTCAAATATATAACTTTGAAATATCTGCAGAACCTGGTGATGAAATAATAGTTACTGCATATTGCAGCTTGTTTGGACAAAAAGTAAAGAGTATTACGGTCTAAGAAAACTTGATATAAATTCAATTATTTTTATCAAAATTAATCTTTAGTTTAATCTATAAAAAAAACCTTTATTTTTTTGTCATAATTACATGAAAAAATGTAAATATTTACCTTTTTTTTCACAAGTTAAAACATAATTAATTTTACCAGTCTCAAAACAAGAACTAAAAT
>LSSG01000081.1 GCA_001595915.1 Thermoplasmatales archaeon SG8-52-3 | reverse complement strand
AAATATTTTGATAAATATCATAAACAAAAAAAAGAAAATGCATCAATTATTATGTTTGGTTGTTTAATTAAAATTGATAAAGAAAAAATTGAAAAATTAGATTTAATCCCTATTGATTTTAATGAGGGAAAAAAATTTGACGAAATTTTTTATAATAAAATTAAATTTGATTATATAAGTCCTTTTTGTGATGATAAAACAAAAAATGAATTAATTTATGATAAAAATCTATTTCAATCTACAAAAATCATTCCCTTCATTTTTTCTAGTATACTATTTCTATTTTCTAAAAGAATTAGAAAAAATTATAGAAAAATGATAAATAGTTTTACTTATGAAAATAAGATATTTATTGAAATTTCAACTGGATGTACTGGAAATTGCAGTTATTGTATGATAAAAAAAGCTCGTGGTAATATTAAATCAAGACCTATAAAAAATATCATTTCAGATTTAAAAAGATTATATGACAGCAAAAAAAATATTTTTCTAGTAGCAGATGACTGTGGTTCATATGGTCTAGATATAAAAACAAATTTTTTTGAATTAATTTATGAAATAAATAAATTATATCCAGGTATTACAATTGATTTGAATTATCTTAATCCTTACTGGATACAAAAATATCCAGATAAATATATTAAGCTATTTTCTGAAATAAAAATAAATTTAGCTTCAATTCCTGTTCAAAGTGGTTCTAATAAAATTCTTAAGACTATGAAGCGTAAATATGATATTAAAAAGGTAAATAAAATAATAGATAAAATTAAAGAGGTCTCACCAAAAACTATAGTATATTCACACTTTTTATTGGCTTTTCCTGGTGAAAATTGTTTAGATTTTTTAAGGACATTGTATAATACAAAACATTTCGATATTCCAATTGCTCTTATTTATTCAAAACATATCGATTCAGAAAGCTCAAATTTTAGATATCATAAATCTAATTTTACAAAAATATTAAGATATGTAATTTTTTTGTTTTATACAAATTTAATAATTTTCTATAAACTATTGATATATGATTATGAGGAGTAAATCCAAACATATATTATAAAAAAATTAAATTGATATATTTCTTCATTTTGTTACAAAAATAAATAAATATTGATTATCTGATTGTTTTTTTAATGGAGTCCTATAAAGTTTATATTGATAGTGCTGCCTGGATGTGTGAAGGAAATATTGTTGGAATGTCTAGGATTTATCAGTATTTACTTCAAAACGGTCATAAAATAATTAATAATCATTCTGAGGCAGATTTTATAATAATAAATTCTTGTGGATTTGTAAAATCACGTGAAGAATTCTGTTTATATCTTTTTAATAATTATTATTCACAAAAAAAAGAAAATGCATCAATTATTATGTTTGGCTGTTTAATCAAAATAAATAATAAACTTGTAAAATCTTTAGATTTAATTCCTATTGATTTCGATGAGGGAAAAAAATTTGATAAAATATTTTTTAAAACAATAAAATTTGAAGATATTCCACCATCAAGTGATAATAAAATAATAGATAGTTTATTTTTCCCTAATAAAATAGTTAAAGAGTCGGAATTTATATCTTTTTTATTACCTAGAATTATGTCGCATTTTTCAAAGAGGATAAAAAGAAACTATGATAAAATTATCAAAAGAGTTCATTTTAAAGATAAAATACTTATTGAAATCTGTAATGGTTGTATATTTAATTGTAGATATTGTGTAATAAAAAATGCAAAAGGAAGAATCAAATCTCGTAAAATTAAAGATATAATCGAGAATATTGAAAAATTATATGTCCCTAAAAAAAATATTTTTTTAGTGGCAGATGATTGCGGAAGTTATGGTTTGGATATAAACACTAATTTATTTGAATTATTGAAACAAATTAATGAAAAATTTCCTAATATTTCAATAGAACTTGATGCAATTAATCCTTATTGGTTGGAAAAATATCCTGATAAGTATTTTAAGTTATTTTCAGAAGTAAAAATTAGTTTTGTTACAATTCCCGTTCAAAGTGGTTCTAGTAGAGTTTTAAAACATATGAACCGGAATTATAATGTTAAAAAGATAGAAAAGATTGTTAAAAGAATAAAAAAAGTTGCCCCACATACAGCAATTTACACTCATTTTATTGTTAGTTATCCTACAGAAAGATTTATTGATTTTTTAAAATCAATAATTTGTTCTATGTATTTTGATCTTCCTATTGTTTTAGTGTATTCAGGTCATAAAGATATTAAAAATAATAATATTTTAGAAAAACAATCAAAATTTGCTGAAGTATATAGATATACTTTTTTTATGTTATTTTTAAATCTTGTAATTTTTTATAAACTTCTAAAATTTTCAAAAATAAAAGTAAATTAGATATAAAATTAACATTTCTAACGTGACAAACATAATTAGTAATAATGAATTAGAAAATATTAAATTAAAAAAAACTATTTATCAAAGGTCCTAATGAAATCTTATAATGTTTATATTGATAGTGCAAATTGGCTTTGTGAAATAAATTTACTTGGTTATTCAATGCTTGATAGATACATTCTTGAGAATGGCCATAAAATTATTAAAGAACCTTCAGCAGCAGATTATATACTTATTAATTCATGTGGATTCACAAAAGACCAGGAAGACAAAAGTACAGATATTTTTAAAAACCATTTTTCAAATAAAAAAAAGAGTGCTTCAATTATAATGTTTGGATGTCTTATTAAAATCAACAAAAAATTAATTGATAGCTTAGATTTAATTCCAATTGATTATGATGAAGGACAAAAACTTGATAAAATTTTTTATAATAAAATTAAATTTAAAGATATAAAACCTTATAGTGATACTAAAAAGTTAGATGATTTATTTATTGATAGAATTGCTGTTGAACCATCAAAAATTATGCCTGTTTTATTATCTAGATTAATTTTACCCTTATCAAAAAAAATTAGAGCAAATTATCAAAAGGTAATTGATAATTTGATTTCAAGAAATAAAATTCTTATTGAAATATGTAGAGGATGTGCTAGCAATTGCAATTATTGCGTAATAAAAAAAACAAGAGGAAATATATGTTCTCGTCCAATAAATGAAATATTAAAAGATATTGAAAAGATGTATGACCCTGATAAAGAATTATTTTTGGTTGCTGATGATTGTAGTTGCTATGGAGTAGATATTAAAACAAATCTAATTGAATTATTATACGAAATTAAGAAAAAATTTCCAGATCTAAAAATAGATCTAGATAATATAAATCCATACTGGATAGAAAAATATCCTGAAGAATATATCAAACTATTTTCAGAATTTAATGTAAGTTATGCAACAATTCCATTACAAAGCGGTTCAAATAGAATTTTAAAAGAAATGAATAGAAATTATGATGTTAGAAATATTGAAAAGATTGTTAAAAGGATAAAAAAAGTAGCACCACATACAGCAATTTATACACATTTCATAATATGCTATCCTAACGAAAAATTTATAGATTTCTTAAAATCAGTTTATTACTCAATGTTTTTTGACCTTACAATACTTTTTGTATATTCTGATGTAAAAGGTTCAGAACGAAAAGGAATAAGTAATCAACTTTCAGGTTTTGTAAGATCGTATAGATCAACTTTTTTTATGACTTTTCAAAATTTTATTGTTCTGTATAAACTTTTAACTCTTCCAATTAATAAGAAAACTAAAAAAAATATTAAATAAATAATTGACTTATGATTTTTTCATTTTAAAACTACCCGAGATTCTATGTGGAATATAATCAATAATAATAAAGCCAGATTTTTCTAAAAGTCTATTCCATTTATTTTTAGTTGGTAAGTTTATTAAGAAAATATCTGGTGTTAGAATAAGTAATGTTTTTAATTTCTTTACAGGCTCTCTCATAAGAAATATTCCATTTGTTTTTAAAACTCGGAAAATTTCTGTCATAGCCTTTATTTTTTCACTGTCTTTATGAAAACTTGTAATTAAACCACTACAGATTACAACATCAAAACTTTTATTTTTAAATTTTAAATCGAAAACATCCCCATATTGAAATTCAACATTTTTTCTTACATTTTCTAGTTGAGCATTTTTATAAGCTCTTTCTTCAGAATTACCTGTAACTTCCAACTTATCCCAAATGTCAACACCGATTACTTTCCCAGTTTTAACCAATTTTGCTATACCAATTGTCGACCTTCCTAGACCACATCCCACATCCAATATTTTTTCATCTCCAATTAATTTGATCATATTTGAATAATCAATACTTTTTGTTGGATTTATTGATAATGTTGAGACAATAAATGAAAAAAGTGAATATATTGCTAGACATACTATAATTAATCCCACTAAAAAAGAAATTAGATATAAAACAAGGAAACCAATAATAAAAAGAAAAATTGTGATAATATTTGCTTTTGTAAAATTTATATACCCATAAAATGGTTTGTCTTTACCATTTTTCATTTTAAATCAAAACCTTAATTGTATTATTGTAAAATATAAAGTATTATTGGTTTGAAATTCTAGTTTCGCTCAGGATTAAATTTTCTACTAAAAAATAAAATATTACCAAGTGCTGAATATAAAAATGGATAAAATCCATGTCCTGTATTTCTAAATATTCTCTTTAAAACATTTGATATTTTATAGAAATCATTTAATAACCAGATAGTTCCATTATATAACTCTTTTTCAGTCATATTTTTAGGTTTAAAAACAGTTTGAGCACATGAATATCTTGTCCAATCATCTGATGTTATTCTATTTTCCTTTTTAATTCTAGTATATAGTTTTGTTCCAGGAAAAGGAGTTAAAATGTTGAAACATCCAACATCAATATTTAATTTATTCAGCATATCTTTTGTTTTTTCGAAAGTGTCAAGAAAATGCCCATCAAAACCAAAAATAAAAGAACCAGAAATATTCATATCATAGTTCTTTATTTTTTCAATAGCAATTCGATAATCCTCAATTTTATTTGTTGTTTTTCCAATATTTTTCAATATATCCTGAGAAATTGCTTCAAATCCAATACACCAGCTTACACAACCTGCATCACTAGCAATTTTTAACAATTCATCGTTTCTGGCAAGTACATTTACATTTCCATAACACTGGAATTTTTTATTTAATGGAATCATATTTTTAAATAATTGTTTTGTATATTTTACATCTGTTGTTAATGATGAATCAAAAAACATAATATTTTTTTGTTTTATAGATTTTAATTCATCAATTACATTTTCAACTGGTCTCTTTCTATGTTTTTTTCCCTTTACTTTATGTACAAAACAAAAATCACAATTAACAGGACATCCTCTTGTTGCCTCAATTGCTGCAAATGGTAAATAATAATCTATTACATCTCTTTTAGCAGGTGGAATTAGTTTCGGATTTACTAAATCTGAATTATAAAATGGTTTTAGTTTATTTTTCTTTGAATCTTCAATTGCTTTTTTAAAACTAATTTCTGCTTCACCAATAACAACAGAATCTGCATGTTTTTTTATTTCATTAGGAAGAGCTGTAGGGTGATAACCTCCAATAACAACTTTCACATTATTTTTACGAAATTTATCTGCTATTTCAAATGTTCGAGGAACTGTTGCGGTACGACATGTAATTGCAACAATATCATACTTTTCATAAAAATCAATTTTTTCACCCCGATTTTCATCAATTACATTTAGATCACAATCCTCAGGACAAATTCCTGCTAATTGTTGCAATGTAAGATTTGGATATGCAGGTATGGAAGCAGATAGTTTCATAACTATATTTGGAAGTTCAAATCCAGCATATGGTTGGATTAATAAAATTTTCATATTGCCAAATCACTTAATTAAATACCATATTCTCTTTTATACCAAACCTTTCTAAAAATATCCATAGACATTATATAAGATATTGTAGAAGGTGCAAGAGATAAACTTGGTAATTTTGCCCATCTTTTCAACATTTTTGACGATTTATGAAAATCTCTGATTACTCTTTTAGTTCCTTCATATAATTCTTCAGGAGTCATTTGTTTTGGTTTAAAAACAACTTGAGCTTGTGTATATTTTGACCAATCCTTAGTTAAAAGTCGTTTCTCTTTTACCATTTTATTATAAAGTGGTGTCCCAGGAAGTGGAGTTAAAATATTGAATTCTCCTACATCTATATCCCATCTTTTTAATGCATCTATTGTTATATCAAAAATCTCAGGAGTATCATAATCAAAACCAAACATAAAAAGGCCGCTAACAGCCATCCCATTTTCTCGAATTGTTTCAATCCATTCTGCATATTTTTCTACTTTATTTTCTTTCTTTTTCACATTATTGAGGCTTTCTTGAGATGTTGACTCAAAACCAATTGTCCACCCGATACAACCAGATTTCTTAGCTAGTTTTAAAAATTCTTCATCTGTACCTAAATTGTATATATTTCCATTTGCAAACCATTTTTTATTTATTTTTTCCTTAATCATTCTTTTAAATAAGGTCTTGCTATACTTTGGATCTGCTGTTAAATTTGCATCATGGATATATACAAATTTTCTTGGTAGACTTTTAATTTCTTTAATAACATTATTTATTGGACGTTTTCTATAACAATGTTTGAAGAAATAAGTAATAGAACAAAATTCACATTTATTAGGGCATCCTCGAGTGATTCTTATTCCATCAGATAATACTGGATAAGTTATTAAATCTCTTCTTAATGAAGGAATATCTTGAGACTTTACTGGTTTATCTATTTTATAAATTGATTTTAACTTTCCTTTTTCTAGGTCTTTTAATAAAACAGGAAAAGTATATTCTGCCTCACCAACTACGACACTATCTGCATGTTTTATTGCTTCATTAGGTAGCGCAGAAGGATGATAACCACCTAAAACAACAGGGATTCCAATATTTTTAAATTTATCTGCAATTTTATAAACAGCAGGAGCAAACATTGTAAAGCAAGAAATTCCAACAATATCATATTTATTTGAATAATCAATATCTTCAAAATTTTCATTTATTACTCTAATATTATGATAGTCAGGTATTGTTGCAGCAACAGAAGAAAGTGTCATTTCAGGATTAGTAAAAAATTTTGCTCTAAATGTACCTCTATCTTCATATATAACAGGTCCATGTGTAAGTTTTGGATGAATTAGTAAAATATTCATTTTTTTATTATTTTTCATAACAATCTTGTCAATAATCTATCATATTTCAATTAATTTGTAGATAAATAGTTTTTGGTAAATTTTTCTCCTATACAAATTATCAAAAATTTTTCATGTAATTATCGAAAACAATATAATGTGATTATTGTATTCATATTATTGGTGATGAGGATGCAGAAAACCTTGTTTGATTTTCTTGATGAAAACGAAGAACTAGACGATATTCAAGATAAAGTCATACATACATAAAAATTGATGTTTTTAATAGCTGTTTTCTATAATTTTGGTATTTTATTTTTACTGTAGCGCCATAATGATATAATTAATAATATACTAAATGTAATAATGCATACAATAGCCAAAAATTGCATAGCAGGATCATGAACAACAGCAATTATTGATTCAGGTATGGATGATATATCACTACCTAAAGGCTCAACTATTTGTTCCCCATGAACATAAGTCTTTCCACTTAAAGAGGTCCATTCAATTTTGGAGTCAGAAATTGTATTACCAAAAGCTCCCTTTATATCTATATTAGTATTCAATGTTCTAGATAGGTCTGATACAGTTAAATTTTGAAGAGGCATATTTGCTATTGGTGCTTCAATAAAACTTGGATCAGTTAATTGAATGATTGAATTTGAATCCTTAGCAGCTAATAGTGTTACTTCACTAATATCAACCAATGGTTTTGCCATTGCAACGATTTTACCCTTTAAAAATTGTAATAAAAATATCACACCTATAAATAATGAAAAAAAAGTTGAGGTAAATAAAACCACAATTCTTGAATTTTCAGGATGTAGCAAACCCTCACCTTTCCAGGTTAATTTATAATATACCCATTTATGACCTTCTCTTTCTTTTCTTTTAACAAGACCTGCTTCAGTCAATTTAGCCAAATGTTCATGAAGTGTTGCTTTGTTAAGCTTTGTTGCCTCACTAATATCCTTTAAACCCATTTTATTTCCATCTAGAGCTCTTAATATTTCTAGTCTAGTATCTGAAGCAAGGGCCTTAAATGTATTCATATCAAGTGTTATTTTTGGCATTATTATAATATACTTAATCAAATATTATTTAAAAAATATTTGTTTTTGTTCGGAAAATTCCGAACGATTAATTTTTTTGTTATTAAAATCTTTGAGATATCTAAAAATATAAATTCCTAACTGCAATACACAATTTGCATGAATAAAGACGAATTAGTAAAATTATTCAAAGAATGTGGAGCAATAAAATTTGGCAGATTTGTTTTAACCTCTGGTGCTGTAAGTGATTATTATATAGATATAAAAAAAGCAAGTACAAATCCATTTATTTTAAAAAAAATTGCTAAAGAAATGGCAGAATATACAGAAGGTTATGATATTATTGCTGGTATGGAACTTGGAGCAGTTCCATTAATTGTAGCATTATCCTTAGAAACAAATATCCCATATGTTATAATAAGAAAAGAAAAAAGAGACCATGGAACTAGTAAACAAATTGAAGGTGATGATGTAAAAAACAAAAGAGTATTGATAATTGAAGATGTGACAACAAGCGGAGGATCTGTTATTAAATCTATCAATGCAATTCGAAACAATCAGGGAAAAGTAGATGAGGTTTTAGTAGTAGTTGATAGGGATAGTGGAGCAGAAAAAAAACTTCAAAATCTAGATGTTAATTTTATTCCTCTTCTATCTGTTAGTGACATATTAAGGAATTAATAATTTTTTTAGTTTTTATTGAATTTTAATTAGTAAATTATATTATATAATATTGGAAATCTTGAAATTATCTTTTCTAATAATTTTAGAATTATAGTATCAGATTGTGTTCTGGTTTTTAATACAAATAATTTAAGATGATCTTGATTACCTGTTTTTCCAAGATCGTCTTTTGCTTTTGCAATAATTGTAAATGAGCCGCCTTTTGTATACGTATGATTAAACGTTATCTCTTCTCCCGAAGGATATGGGCCATCCCAATTATTATATGAACCATCGTCCCAAAAAATATAATAGTATAAATCTTGATCATTGGGATCAGTTGCTCCTATTTTAAAGTTTAATTCTTTTCCAGTTATTGCAAAGGTTGGACCTGTTATTATTGGTTTTTCTGGTGCTAAATTTTCAACAATTATAATATGGTGATTGTCAGACCATTCACTTTTTCCATATTTTTCATCTTTTGCCTGTACTTTTATATCATATTCAGAAATTTCTTCAAAAATATGAGAGGCTTCCGCTATTTCATCGGATTGAAATGGTCCTAACCATCCACTTTTATTTCCATCGCCCCAATCAAATTGGTAATATAGATTATGTTCTTCAGCATCTGTTGCACTTACATAAAAAGTAATTTCTTCACCTTCTACTCCAGTTGTTGGTCCTGTAATAATAGGTTTATCTGGAGGAGTATTTACTATTTGAACTTCACTAAGTTCGCTTAAGGTAGCAACCATTAATTTTGATACTCTTGTTGAATAGTTTAAATCCATGTTCTCAATTATATCTTGTGGTGAATGATAGTATTGATTAAACTCATATTCATGATACATAATTGCATTAAAATCATAAGTCCAAAAACTTGCATGATCACTATTATACGCAACTCCACTTGGAACTATTGTTAAACCTAGATAATCAAAATAAAGTTGACTTATCTCTTGAGTTGCATCAGTTATCCACTCTGATGCTGAATCTTCATATATTTTAATATAACTAGCTTGTTCAGAATCTTCTGCATATCCAATCATATCGCCATTTAAAACAGCAACAATATTGTCTCCATTGTTTGATGCTTCCTCTGCATATTCATGGCTTCCCAGTAAACCTTGTTCTTCTCCATCGAATGCAACAAATCTAATGGTATGATTGAATTCATATTGACTTAAAAGATATGCTGCAGCAAGAACTGCAGCTGTTCCAGAACCATCATCATCAGCTCCAGGACTATTAGAAACTGAGTCATAATGAGCACATATTAAATAGATTGCATCACTTGTTTCATTTGTTCCAATTTTAGTACCTTCTATATTATTTCCCGAGTAACCAGAATATGTCCAATCATCATATCTTACTTCAAGACCATAACTTTCAAACTCATTATAAATATATTCACCTGCTTGTTGACATGCTTCACTTTCAGTAGGTCTTGGCCCAAAAGCAGTAATATCTTCAAGATATCCTAAAATAAGATCATCATCTAAATTTTGAATAATTTCAATGATTAATTCATTAATTGATGTTATTATTCTATTGGGAGAATACTCGATTTTCTCTTGATTTACAGGATTTTTAAGTATTATATAATCTTTCATTTCTCCTGGATTTGGAGGAAGTCTACCATCATTAAGATATTGTACTTTCAATCTATAATTATCATTGGGATCTGAAAACCTTTCATCTGCTAATCCAAATATTGGCATCGTACTTATTAAAAATATTAAGCAAATAAATAAAATCATAATTTTTTGTTTCATTTTTACCCCCTATTAACACATGTTAATACATTCATTTTAATAAATGTTATGTCAAAACAAAAAATTTTTAAAAAAATGTGTATAGTTAAATAGTAAAAGTGTATTTGAAAAAATTCCGGGGGTTTGTCTATTTGAATATATTAGTAGTTGGTGGTGGAGCTAGAGAACACGCTATTTGTAATGCAGTAAAAAATTCAAACAATATACAACTTTTTTCAGTAATGAGCAACATAAATCCTGGTATCAAGGAACTTTGTAAGGATTTTTATCAAGAAAAAGAAACAAATATTAAAAAAATTGTAAATTATGCAAAATCTAAAAAAATTGATATTGTGATAATCGGTCCTGAAGCTCCTTTAGAAATAGGAATTGTTAATGAATTAAATAATGTTGGAATCGGGGCTTGTTCACCGACAAAAGAGGCAGCAAGAATTGAAACAGATAAAGAATGGATGAGAAACCTTCTAAAAAAATACAATATTCCTGGACAATTAGAGTGTAAGACATTTACAGATGTTGAAAAAGCAAGAATATTTATTGAAAAATTAAACTGTGAAGTTGCATTAAAACCTATTGGACTTACTGGTGGAAAAGGTGTTCGTGTTTCAGGTGATCATTTTGATAATATTAATGAAGCGTTAATATATGTAAAACAGGTAATTGAAAATAGTATTGGTGGAGAATCAAAAATTTTAATTGAAGAAAAAGCTATCGGTGAGGAATTCACTCTTCAAGCCTTTTCTGATGGAAATACAATTTTACCATTACCTGCAGTTCAGGATCATAAAAGATTATTACCTGAAGATAAAGGTCCAAATACAGGTGGAATGGGTTCATATTCTTGTGAAAATGGTCTTTTACCTTTTTTATCAAAAAGTGAGTATGAAGAAGGTGCAGCAATCTTACAAAAAATTGTCGAATCATTAAACAAAGAGGGATGTAAATACATTGGTCCTATTTATGGACAATTTATGCTAACAACAGATGGTCCGAAAATTATTGAGATTAATGCTCGTTTTGGTGACCCTGAAGCTATGAATGTATTACCTTTATTAGAATCAGATTTTATTGATATTTGTAAATCTATGATTGATGGAAATCTAAATACAAAAAAATTAAAATTAAAAAAGAAATCAACTGTATGCAAATATGTTGTACCAGAAGGATATGGATTTAAAAGTATGATCGGTGAAGATATTTTTGTAGATGAAGAGGGGATAAAATCTACTGGTTCAATTCTTTTTTATGCTTCTGTTAATAAAGATAACAATCTAGTAAAAACTACTTCTTCTAGATCCCTGGCTGTTGTTGGGATTTCTGAAACATTAAATAACGCAGAAAATATTTGTGAAAAAGCCTTGGAATA
The DNA here is from genome assembly GCA_001595915.1 of Thermoplasmatales archaeon SG8-52-3. Lineage (GTDB taxonomy): Archaea > Thermoplasmatota > E2 > DHVEG-1 > DHVEG-1 > SG8-52-3. Next base: position 19,394 of record LSSG01000081.1, on the reverse strand, counting down.
TATTAAAGGTGATCATATATTTATTAGGCATGATATTGGAAAATCTCATCTTATTCAAAAACGAATTAATCATATGATAGAACTTCGTGGAATGTAAAAATGAAAGAAGAAATATTTATTTATTTTATTGGAACAGCTGGATCAGGAAAATCAACATTAACCTATAATTTCCAACAATGGATGAGTCTTAGAGGTCTTGATGCCATAACAGTAAATTTGGATCCAGGAGCTGAAAATCTACCATATGATCCTGATGTTGACATTAGAGATTGGATTTCATTAAAAGAAATTATGGAAACTTATGGTCTAGGACCAAATGGAGCACAAATAGCATGTGCAGATATGCTTGCTTTAAACACATCTGATATAAAAAGAAGCATTGAGGCATTTAAAACAGATTATGTTTTAATTGATACACCTGGTCAATTAGAACTTTTTGTATTTAGAGAAGCAGGAAAATATATAATTAAATTCTTAAATCCAGAAAGATCAATTATTGGATATCTTCTTGATCCTTCTTTAGCAAAAACTGCAACTGGTTTTGTATCTCAGCTTTTACTCTCTATAAATACTAATTTTAGATTAGGTTTTTCACAAATAAATATCTTAAGCAAATCTGATATGCTTTCAAATGAAGATTTAGAACAGATAAAAAATTGGTCAATTGATATAGAAACTCTTGGAAATTCTGTTATAAATGAAGAGGCATCAATTTATAGAGAAATGAGTGAAGGAATCCTCAAACTTATTTCTGAATTCAGTTCACAAAATAAACTTTTTCCCACTGGAAAAGTAGACTTCTATGGTATTGAGGATGTTTACACTCAAATACAATTACAATTTTTAGGCGGAGAAGACTTAATGAGCGATTAAATAAAAAAATCTTTTATTTATTCAAATATTATTTACAATTACAATGTCTTTTTTTATGAACTCAAACCCCCCTTTAAATTTAAATGCAATAATTTTTCCATTTACAAACTTAACTTTGTTTGAAATAATTAAAGGAGCAATAAATTGCAATGATTGACCATATTTTATTTTTGTAAGATGAAAAGGAATTAAAATTAATGTCCAAAGATTAATTGGCTCATAATTATTATCAAATATTTGTATTTTAAAATATTCTGATTCATTTACTTTTTCAGGGGCTTTAATTATGAATTTTTTATTTGTTTTAATTGAATTTAAAACATCTATTCGACCCTTACCTTGAGTATTTATATCATATCCAATATCTTTTGATGTTTTCATTAATACTTGTTTTATTTCATCTGAATTTAATTTATAATAGGCTTGTTTAATTAAGGCAATTGCACCTGAAACATGGGGTGTTGCCATTGATGTTCCACTGTTAAATTCATAACCACCATTAAGTTTTGTACTTTTAATATTAACACCAGGTGCAACAATATCTGGTTTTTCGATAAAATTTCCATCCCATTCAACTGGACCTCGTGAACTTGAATAAGCAATTATTTCATTTTTATCAATAGAACCAACACAAATTGATTTTCTTGCACATCCTGGTGAGGTAATTGAATTTGAGTTTGGACCTAAATTTCCAGCAGCTGCAACAACTATAACACCTGCATCAGCAACATTATCTAATATTTGACATAAATTATCATCTGGATTTCCTGGTATTTTTGTACCAAAACTCAGTGAAACAATATCGACTTTATCAGAATAATCTCCATCATTATTGGGATCTAATGTTCTCATCATTGCATCATAATAAGAAGAAAAATTACCTTCTCCATTACTATCTAAAATCTTAAAAGAATAAAACATTGCATCAGGAGCAACTCCTATATATTGAAAATTTGATTCATACCCTTTTCCAACAGCAATCCCAGTTACATGGGTTCCATGTCCATTATCATCCATTGGATCTGAGTCATTATTTACAAAATCAAAACTACCATCAGATATATAATTATCTCTAAGGTCTACATGATTATAATCAACACCGGTATCTAAAATCGCTATTGTTATTTCTTCCCCAGTCAGGTTATTTCCAAAATCATCTTTAATTTTCCAAACATCATTTGCATTTATCAAGGGTATTGATCTATCCAATGTAGAATAAATCTTGTAATTTGGAAATATATTTTTAACATTGGGAAGTTTTTTTATTTTTAGCATCTCTTCTTCTGTAATTTTTTTAATTAAAAAACCATTAAACAAATCGTAAAAATCTCTTAAAAATAAATTATCTTTATTAATTCTTATATCAAATAATTTTAGGATTTCTTGCTTTGTTTTTATATGGTTTGATATTAAATTTTTTTTATAATCTTTAATTTTAGATAATAATAAAGAATCATTTATTTTTTCATTTAAATTAAAATATATATTTTTTACAAATAAATTTAATTTATTTATAAAACTAAAAATTGGTTCATCATTTAATTGTATAATGTATTCATCAGAACTAAATTTAAAATTCTTTATTTCGCTTTTAATCTCATCATAAGATAATGAAATAGCTAATGAATTAATATTTAAAGTTGAAAATAATAAGAGAAAAAAAACTAATGTAATAAATGATTTATTAAATCTCATAGATATCAATATAAAAAATTATTTAGAATTAATTATATATTAAGTTTATTTATCAAATCTTGCCATTTTTGTTTGTTTTGATAATAAAACTACCCGTGAATCAGGTCTTTCCATTAGCAATTCATAACCTAGATTCTTAGCAAGAGTCTTTCCAAAAATTTTGATACTACTATGTGATGGCATATTTGAAATAGTCATTCTTTTTCTAGAGTATCCTACAAAAACATAACCTTTTGGCTCAATAAATAATGGATTTGCTATTTTGTCCAAACTTGTAAAATCTTTTATAAATTTATCGCTAATATTCCATCTGTTAACCAAAGTGTGACGAATTACTGTTCTGGTATCTAAAGAGGGTAGTAATTCTAAAGTTTGAATTATTTTTTCCCACCCATCTGAAATTAATGGCGAACAGAGCTTTTTATAAACTTCTTTGTTTGGAGCAACAATGGAAACATATAGTTGTTTTGGTAATGGATCAAGATTTTCAAGAGCCTTTGGATTTGTCCCATTTGTTACTAGAAAAGTAGTAATATTTCGTTTGTTACAAATCTCAAAAAGTTCTCCTAGTCTAGGGTATAATGTTGGTTCTCCAGATAGTGAACATGCTAGCATATTTGGATTATTTGCTTCAACCCATTTTTCTTGACTACAACGTTTATCACCTTTAAATCCAGTTATCAATTTTTTTTGAATCTCTATTGATTTATCCAATATATACTCTGGTTCATCTATTTCTTTGAATTCTTTTTCGTTAAAACCTTGATGTCTCCAACAAAATAAACATAGATGATTACATTGATTGATAGAAGGAGTCATTTGTAAACAACGATGAGATTTTATACCATAGAATGTTTGCTTATAGCATTCCCTACTATACAATAAACTTTGACGCATCCAATGACAAAGTTTTACTCCCGAGTGATTACCGACAATTCCGTAATGTTGTTTTTCCAATATTTTTCGAAACTCTTTTTTCATATTATTACTAATATTGCGATATATTTTTCTTTTATATTTATTATGATTGGATAAATAAATTTTTTTAAGTTAGATTTTAAATTTTAAAAATACTAATATATTTATAATTCAAAAATAATTATATACTTTTGGAAGAAATTATTATAAATAATTAATGTATAATTAGTGCTGTTTATATAATAAAACATATATGCTTTTAAAATAAATACGTATATAGAATATAAATATAAGTCGGGGGAATTAAATGACTAAAAGTAAATTAAAAAAATTTATTTTGGTGTTAATAGTTTTTATATTATTAGCAAGTATATTATTACCTTTAGGAAATGCTGCTGATTTATCCCATATAATCGGTTTTGATAAAGGACCATCTTTTACTTCAGTTATACCACTGAAAAAAACAACTTTTGTAAATTTTGATTCTGAAAAATTAATCGATGATTATTCATATCTTGCAGCTGTACCAACAGCTGTTTTTTATAATGAAGATAATTTATATTCATATCCTCTACTATTTTATCAAGATGAATATCAATCTGAAAAAGAAAAAGAACGTAGTTTGAATGCTTATCAAGGTCTAGATTATTTCATGCAGGATTGGAGCGAATTTTGTTATGCTAATAACGACGGTAAATTTGATGAAGTTACTCTCATTAATGTAGAAAAAAATAAAATTGATCATTGGGGCAATTCTAAGACTTATACTATAATAAATGGAGATAATCCTTTCGATATTGCAAATGAAATCGCTTTGAATGATTGGAGCTTTTCAGATAATGCAGTAATTGCAGTTATACAAGAAGATTATGAAAAACCAAATGAAATTACAACTGGTGAAGTTAGTGGTACAATTCCTAGATATAATACCTATCATAAAACCTTAAAATTAGAACGCCCAGTAATTGGAATTGGAGCTACATATGAAGATTTTGAGATAAACGATGAAAATTATAAATATATTATAACAAAAATGACATGGAAAGATAAGGAAGATTATGATTTACAGTTATATGACGATCAATTAGGTATGGTTCAGGTTGCTATGGGAAGTTACAATGATCCTTACCCATATTCTGAAGTTGCAGCATCATTTATTCACAATTATGGGAAATGGGAGGTAAGTATTAGTGCTGTTCCAAAAAAAAGTATACCTGATAATATGGGTATAATGGAGTCAATGTATTATAATTCAAAAATTGAAGATTTAAATCCACTTCCACTGTTTAAACGAAGTACAATGAATGTTGATATAGATTTATATCCAGGTTCAGAAGTAGAACTTATTGGAACACCATTTGGATGTAGAGATATTGATTTTACCCTAGAATGGAATGATCCCAGTGTAAATCTTGGTTTTACTGTTCTTGACCCAATTGGTAATGAGATTGCTTGTAGTGCATCAAAAGATGAACTTTTAGAAGGAAGAATATCTGGAAATCAAAATAAAGCCAAGTTATCTTTGGATATACTTGGTGAAAGTAGAGAAGATGAAAATTACAAAGTATGTGTTTTTGCTTTAGAGGAAATTAAAACCCCAGTCAAATTTACACTTGATTATAGCTGGAAACAGAACTTATCAAAAATTGAGGGAAATTGTTTATCATCTGCATCAAACGGTGCTGTTTTGGCAAGTTCACTTAATGCACCATTATTTTATTCTTCTCCATCAGGATTAAATCAAAATACAATTGATACTTTATTAAAGCTCGGAGTTAAAAACATATATATTGTTAATATTGGTGGATATCTAACCACAGATGGTAAAGAAAAAATTAAAGAAATTGGAAGTTTAATAGGTAATTATATTGAACCAAAAGAAGTTTATGATATCATCCGAGAAATAACTGGACAGAATGATATAATTTTCTCTACTATTGATCCTTGGGATTATTGGTACATAGATGAACGAGCCCCTGCTGGAACATATCCTGGAGCTCTTCATATAGGTCCTGCTTCATTAATTGCTGCTCATCACGGTAGTCCAGTAATTCTTGTTGATATTCATCCAAAATTATCACAAGCAATCACATATCCTACTGAATTTTGGCGTAAACAAGCAGTAGTTCGTTTTAATGAACCTTCTTCTGGAGGAATGCTATTATCTGGTAGACGAGCTTATGAATTTATTGAGGAATACGGATTTGGAAAAATCGAAGAAGGTAAATCTGAAAGTCAAGATCATGAGATAATTATAACTGTTGCTGGTCAATTTGAAATTGGTATTCCTTGGGACCGCTCTTTTACTGGAGCAGCACTTCCAGGAAGGTTTTGGTCATCACCCGTTGATTCAGCATATTCAATAAATAGAAATATTTTTTATCCTGGCCTGATCTTTATAAACCCAGGAATGGAACCAAATAAATTAATACAGGGTAGTGCTAGTAAAACAGATCTTATTTTAGGTCGAATTAAAAATCCAAGAGGTGTAAATTTAGATATATATCGACCTATGGAAGAGGTCTTAATGCAATATCCAGTTCTTCAAACCTATAATACATATCAATATAGATTCAATGAAAGAGCTAGCAATCATTGGGATTTTCAATATACAAGGGCTGATGGAGTAACCCCTTATGAAGAACCTTCTCCTGATCTGATTGATGATGGTGCAGTTCCTACTAAATCTGGTGCATATTATCCTGATCAAAGCGAAACAGAAGTAATACCTTTTTATGCATCAAAAGCTGGTTATAGTAGCGTTTTTTCTACAAACTTTGATTATGTGATAGAGAATCTTAACAGAGGGGTATTAATTTGGGTATTAAACAGTCATGGCGATTTTAATCATGGCGGAAATGTTGGAATGTGGAATCCTGATAACCCTTATGTTTATGAGGAAAATCCTTGGAGAGCCTATGAACCAGTAATGTATAAACCTGGTCATCTCAGAACATATCTACATTGGTTACCATACTATTATTATGATATGTTGAAAGGTGGATTAAACCTTGAAATCCCAATTTTAAAAACCCTTTCGTCTCTAAGACTAATTAAACTTCAAATATTTCCTGAAATAGGTTCAACTGATAATCCTGATGTAGCAGCAATTAACCCACAACTTGTCTATATAAACAAAATTTGGAAACCAATCAAATCTATTATACAAATGCATGATCTGTGGGCAGCACAAGGTATCATGATTTATAGAGATAGACTCTTAAGACCTCTAAAATCAATTAGTCAAGGACTGCCTTTGATAAATTTTTACGATGGAGATGGAAAAGTAACTGTATCACCAAGGAGTGGTTCAATGCTTACACAAACTCATTATACTGGAATTGATTTTGATGATAACCTAGAAAATCTCCACTCAATGGGTGTAAATACTATTTCTTGCCTTCCAGCTACAACATATTTACATCTTACATGGATGAGACATGGTGCTGTGTACCAAATAATTGATCCATGGACAACAACTGATTGGGCTGCATCTTGGACTCAATTGATAATAAAAAGATATGCATTAGGTGATACCTTAGGTGAAGCATATGAAAAAGGAATGAGAGCATGTGGTCCACAATTGCTCGTTGGACAATGGTGGTGGGACATATGGGAAAATGTATGTCTTTTTGGAGATCCAAATCTGCATGTTTATGTACCTGACACTGAGTTTAGTGATGATAATAATTGGGACAGACCAGAACTTCTAAGCTTTGATGAAACTATAAATCTTAATGGACATATGCCATTTGGAGCAACTAACTATCCGCATAAGAAAGAAATCCTAGAAAAGACACCTTATGTTTTAATAATTGGAATTATAATAATCATTTTGCTAATTATTGTAATTGGAATTTCATTATCACCTAGAAAAAAGAGATAAAAAATCAAACATCTAAACTTTATCATCTAATTCATAGATATTACATAATTCTTCTATTTTTTTATTTAGTTTAGAGATATATTCAATTTTAGGTAAATAGCTGTCTTTATAGAGTTTATTAAATTGTTCGATAAGAGGAGGATAATAGTTTTTAATTATATTAAAAAAACATAATTTCATATCTCCTTTCAATTCTAAATGTTTATATAAAAAAAACTTTGCACAATTTTTTTTTGCAGTGTTAATTATATTTTCTATCTCCTCATCTGTAATATATGGTAAAATAGGAATATTTGCAATTCCTACATTTATCCCAGCATCAGAAAGTTTTTTTACAGTTTTTAATCTAATCGAGGGTAAAGGAGCATTTTTTTCAAAAATCTTTGAAACATAGTCATCCATTGAGGACAAACTTATTGTTACTAAACTTTTTTTAATTTTTTTTAAAATATCAATATCACGAAGAACCAAATCTGATTTTGTAAGGATATGACAAGAGAATTTACTTTCACTAATGATTTTTAATAATTCTCTAGTAATTTTAGTACTGATTTCTACTTTTTGATAAGGATCATGAACTGAACCAATGATTATATTTCCTCTATTATAATTAATTAGTTCCTCTTTTAATATTTCTACAGCATTTATCTTAATATATATTGTTTTATCTAGAGATGAGTCACAATATTGACAACCAAATTCACAATTCTGATATGGGTCAATTGTGTAATCTCCACCAAAAAGAGTGTCTTTTTTTGTAATTTTGTTAATTAATGAATTAACTTTTATTTGTTTGTAATTCATTTTTACATTTCCTCAGGAGCAGCAATTCCTAGGATTTCAAGTCCATTTTTTAGTACAATTCGTGTTGCATTAACCAGTGCAAGTCGAGCATTTCGTAAATATTTATTTTTTTCAGGTAAAACTGGGCAATCTCTATAAAACTTGTTAAATTGCGATGCTATTTCAAAAAGATAAGATGGAATATTATGCGGCCTACAACTATCACAAGCTTCCTCGATTACTAATGGAAACTTTGCTAAGCTTTTTATAAGATTTTCTTCAGAAATATTATTTAACAAGATTGGGTCGACATCCTTTATTTCATCTTGATTTTTTGAGAGTATACTACATGCTCTAGCATGCGAATATTGAATAAAAGGTGATGCGTTCCCTTCAAAATTTAATGCCTCTTCCCATTTGAATATAATGTCTTTTTCAGGTTGTACTTTTATTATATTATATCTTAAGGCACCAATTCCAACAATTTCTGCAATCTCTTTCATTTTTTTCTCTGAAATTTCTTTACCTCTTCTTTTTTTTACTTCATTATATGCAATATTAAAACATTCATCAATGAGTTCATCTAGATATACAACTCTAGCTCTTCTTGTAGACATTTTACCTCCAGGTAAAGAGACAAATGAGTAAAATATTACTTTAGGAATATTTTTTACTTTTAACAATTTCAAAGCTATTTCGACTTGTTTTGATTCAAGTTTGTGATCTTCCCCAAGTACATTTATTAAAATATCTGCATGATTAGCTTTCCATAAATGATAGGCAATATCTCTAGTAGCATATAATGTTGTACCATCTTTTCTTAAAAAAAAGAAATTTGTATTTCTTCCTTTTATTCCAAAAGGTTTCATATCAAGATAATATGCTCCTTCTTCAAATCCACAGTATTTTGTCGTTTTTAATATTTCAACAACTTTATTTGAGCTATTATCTTTAACAAAATTGGATTCAGGTATATAGTTATCAATTGTAATATTTATTCTTTTTAAACTTTCATTAATTCCTTCTAAAACAGGTGCATAAGCACTATGAACATTATCTATTGTTTTTTTATCTCCTTCTTCACTTTTTTTAACAATGAGCCCTATTTGTTTTGATATTTCTTCGTTTTCCTTTAATAGTTTACTTGAGATTTGATAATATCCAACTGTGTTATGATCAGGTTTATCATATTTTGTTTTTGGAATTTGTTTTGAATCTAAATTATTAACTCCCCAAGCAAGAATTGCCACTTGTTTTCCCATATCATCCAAATAAAATTGTGATTCAACCTTGTAACCAGCAGCCTTGTAGATTCTAACTATTGTATCTCCAATTATTGGATTTCTTGCTCTACCAACATGCAATGGACCATTAGGATTTGCAGAGGTGTGCTCCACAATTACTTTTTCTTTCTTTCTATCAAGATAACCATATTTTTCTTTTTCTTTTGAAATTGATTTAAATGTAGAAATTTTAAGAGTTTCTTTATTTAAAAAATAATTAATGTAAGCTCCTTTTACCTCTATTTTTTCTATCCATACACTCTTTTCAAAAATTTTTATTATATCATTTGCTTTTTCATTTGGTGATTTTTTTATTTTAGATCTAAAAGAAAAACATGGAACCGCAAAATCACCTAAACCTGTTGGTGGAATTTCAAGTTTTATTTCTCCAGTATAATTTAGTTTTAATAATGCAGATTTTAATTTAGATACTATTTCATTTTTGGCTTCATATAAGGGATAGGTCATAATATCTTGAAATTAAAACTAGGTTTAAAGAATTTTGCAAAAGAATCTTAAAAATTACAAAAAAATCTATTAATATTAATTATATTTTTAAACATTGTAAGGAAGAGGTAACTATGAGAAAAATAACTTTTTTAAAATTTTCTGCTGATTTCATAAATAAAATTTTAAATCCTTTGGGTTACAATGCTACATTTTTTCAGAATACAACAGATTCAAATTATGAAAAAATTACACCAATTGCCAACTATGCACCTTGGAAAAACGATATTAAATTTAATGAAATATATGGTAAAATAATCAATTATAGTTTTGTAGATAAATATAGATTATATGAACTTTGGCAACTTGTTGGTGAAACCACAAAGATACCTGGTGCATTAATTGAAATTGGTGTTTGGAGAGGAGGAAGTGGAGCTCTTATAAGAAAAAAAGCAGATCTTTGTGGAATTTCAGATAAACTTTATTTATGTGATACATTTGAAGGTATAGTTAAAACAGATTTAGAAAAAGATCCATATTTTAAGAATGGTTCATTAAACAATACATCAGAAAAAATTGTTAATGATTTAATAAATAAAAAATTAAAATTGAAAAATGTAGAGATTTTAAAAGGTATTTTTCCTGATGAGACAAAGCAGTTTGTTAAGGATGATAAGTTCAGATTTTGTCATATTGATGTAGATGTTTACAATTCAGCAAGAGATATAGTTGATTGGATATGGAAAAGGATGTCTAAAGGTGGAATTATTGTTTATGATGATTATGGTTTTGAAGGATGTATAGGAATAACAAAGTTTGTTAATGAAGAAAGAAAAAAATCAGATAGGATTGTAATACATAATTTAAACGGACATGCAGTAGTAATTAAAATTGTTTAAAAATGTATACAATCTATTTTATAATGTATATTTTAAACAATCAGACCGATCAATGCCATTATGATTAGAATTGCTGGTGCAGCGATAGTTATTTTCCTTTCCAATGGTTGAATTTTGAAATCAGGAATATTTACTTTATGGTCTTTTAGATAAACAATCGGTAAAATAACAAGTGATATTGCGATAGTTGTTGAAAGTAAATGCCAGAACATAAAAGGAAGTGCTTTTATATAACAAAGTGTAAGACCTTCCCAAGTATGGTTATACCAACCTCCTAGCCAAGTCCCAAAGTTAGTCCAAATATCATATAATAATATTGAACCTATTCCAATTCCAAATATTCTTGGCACATATTTTTTTGTGAGAGTTTCTTTCTTTTTTAGGATATACCCAATAAGTCCTAATATTGCAAAACCCGACCATGTAAATAATGCAATCCAGTTATTTCCAATTAAAAGATCAGTAATTATCATTATCGATATTGGTACAATAAAAGTATAATATCCTCCTAGAATTATTCCACTAACAAGAGAGATAATTGCTACAACAAAAAACAAGTCGAGCATAAACATTGGTTGGGTTATACCAAAAATCGTAATATATATCGATGGCGATCCTGGAAGATTATTGTGTAATAATATTCTAATAATTGATCCAATCGCTATTAGAAAAATTGCCAGCATTAATCTATTATTATATTTTAAAACATTTTTTATCATTTTTAGCCTCCATGCCCAAATATTTTTTCTATTTATTAAATTTCTTTTTTTATATTAGAACTTTTCATAATTCCATTCAATTAAATCATTATTATTTACATAAACTTTATCTGCACTGTCCATTGCAAATTGTCCGTTAATGTAAAACAACCACCAATTATTTTCTTCCCCATGAACATATTCTTTATCATTATATATAATTGATTCAATTTCATAGCTACCTGAAGTCTCTTTACTCTCGACAATTATATCTCCTGTTTTTTCTAATTCTAGTAGAAAATCAAAAACAGTTGAATTATCTACAGTAATTACTCTTGAAAAATTAGTTCCATCTCCAAATTCAATTTTTATTGTTGCAGTAATTTCACCTGTTAAATTTTTTGGTGGTTCAAATGTTATAATTCCAGCATTAACTCCTCCAAGAAATAAACCAATTATAATAAATATTGGGATTATTATTTTTGATATATAGATTACTTGATTTTTTGAATTACTGTTCATGAGAGGCAAAATATTTCAAATGAATAAAAACTTATCTTTTTTAAATAAAGATTATATCAAAAGTATTGTATTAATCTAGATTTATGATAAAGGTTTAAAAAAATAAAAATTAATTTGCAAATAATTAGGAAGTAAAAGATGGTTAAAATTATACAAAATTTTCTAGATAATAATCCTGGAACAAGAGATGCAATAAGATTAATTACAAATATACGAACGTATAATAAACAATATAATTTTTTAAAAAAATCTATAGATTGGGATAGAGAAAAAATTGAAGAATATCAAATTAATGAACTAAAAAAAATAATAAAACATGCTTATCAAAATGTACCGTATTATACAAAGTTATTTAAAAATTTAGGATTAGAACCTAATGATTTTCAATCTTTTAAAGATTTAATAAAATTACCTTTTATAACCAAAAAAATAATTAGAAGAAATTTAGAAGATTTTAAAGCAAAAAATTATCCTAAGTTTAAAATCCAACAGATTTCTACAGGAGGTTCAACAGGGGAACCTTTACATATTTATTGTGAAAGAGGTGCAGCTGATGCTAGATATATTGCATATCTTCAAACAATATTTAAACAAAGTAATTGTAGCTATAGCAATAGACATATTTATATTACTGGAGTTAATAAGATTTACAAATCACAATTTTTTGGTAGAATTATGCTAATATCTTCTTTTTTTATAAATGATAAGAATTTACCTTTAATTATTCAAAAAATTAGAAAATTTAAACCTAGATTCATCGTTTCTTATCCATCTGCTATTATTAAAATTACAAGATTCATAAATAAAAAAAATTTAGCACCTTTTTCAAATATTAAATCCATAGTTTGTGCTGGTGAGATTTTATATAATAATCAAAGGGAATTACTTAAAAAAACTTATAATTGTGAAGTATATGGTTTTTATAACCATGCTGAATTAACAGTTTTTGCAGGTACTTGTAATTTTAACTATATTTATCATATTTATCCAGAATATGGTTTTTGTGAGTTAATAGATAAAAATAATAAAACTGTATCTAGTGACGGAGGAAAAGGTGAAATAATTGGAACAGGTTTTTTCAATTATGTATTTCCATTGATTAGATATAGAACTAATGATATTGGAATTCTAACAAATAAAAAATGTGAATGTGGTAGAAATTATTTGTCTTTAAAAAGTATTGAAGGTAGATTACAATATTATGTTATTTCTAAAACAAATAAACAAATTTCATTGATGGGTATTTCATCAATTATTGTAAAATCTTCAAATAATATTGATGATAGTCAATTTCTTCAGGAAACTGAAGGTGAATTGATTTTGAGTATTGTAAAAGACAAAAATTTTTCTAAATCTGATGAAGTAAATTTAATAAATAATTTAACAAAAAAATTTGGAAAAGAAATAAATCTAAAGATAAGATATGTTGAAAACATTGATCGTTCTGTTTCTGGAAAAACAAAATTTTTAATTCAAAAATTACCTGTTGAGTATTAATTATTTGTTACAATTTATCGATAATTTTTAAAAAGGTTTATATTATACCACTATATAACCAGGGCTAGGTGATATTTATATGGCTATAGGTTTCGTTCTAATTAGTGCTGCACCTGCACGAGAGCATGATGTGTACAATAAACTCTCAAAGGTACCAGAAATTGTAGAATTGCACCCACTCTTTGGAGAATATGACCTAATAGCTAAAATTCAAGCTGATGACTTTGAAAAACTTGGCAAGATAGTTGTAGATAGAATAAGATCAATTGAGGGTGTGATTGACACAAAAACTCTAACAGGAACAAAATTTTGAGGAGGAAAAAAAAATGAATGAAATAAACCAATTTTTAAGTATGCTGACACTGGTATTTGCAATCGCAAGTATCATTGCTGGAATATTTACTGCGTATTTTGGCTCAGGAAAGAGTAGAGCTGTAGGTGGAATATTAATAATTATTGGATTATTGGTATTTGTTATATTCCTTTATGGCGCAAATCTTCTATCTGGAATCATGGGTACTCCTGAGGGATTATTAGATTTCCGTAATACAATTGTTCAGGGTGTTATAGCGATTGTTGGTGCAGTTGTTGGAGCAGCAATTGCTTTGGGTATCTTCCTATTAGCAATAATGAAGGCATAAAATTTCCTAAATTATTTTCTTTACTTCCCATTTTCAGGGAATCTCTTTTTATATTTTATTAAATAGGTTTTTAAAAAAAGAATTGATTTGTTTTGTAATGATTAAGGAGTTGTAGAGTATTATCTGGGTATTGTAGATGAGGAGAAAGATAGATGGGATGCAAAAAAAATTTTGCCCTCAGAGCTCTACAACTCCCATATAAATTTATTCATGTAAATATATAAATCTTTCGTTTTATTATTTTGGTTGTATTTAAATATTTTGTTTTTTATATATTTATATAAACAACTATTTTAATTTTTAAAAATAAATTCAAATTAATTTGATAATAAATCAACATATATTGTATATGAAATCTATATTTGTTAATATTATTTATAGAAAAATATATAAACTAATATAATAATATTAAAAAATGAGGAAGTAGAATCTAAATGGGTAGAGAGCCAGCACCCTCATTCAAGCATCCTCCAGGTTCATATTTCAATTTTTGGTTTTCTACCCTGTTCTCTTCTATTATACTTTTTTTTTTTTAATCTAAATCATATCAATAAAATATTTTTGAATTCTTATATCATCAGTAAGCTCAGGATGAAATGATAAAGCAAGAAATTTTCCTTGTCTAGCCATGATAATATCATCTTCAAATTTAGCTATAATTTCACAATCTCCCCATACTTTCTGAATTATTGGAGCTCTAATAAAAATAGCATTATATTGTTTTTTAAAACCTTTAATATCAATATCACACTCAAAAGACTCTCTTTGTCCCCCATATGCATTTCTTTTCACTTTCATATTCATTGCATATAATAATTTTATTTCTTTAATATCTTCTACAAGTTCACTTGCAAGTAAAACACAACCAGCACAAGTTCCCATAATTGGGAGATTTTTTTCTTTTATTTTTTTAAATATTTCATTATAAAGACCTGATTTTTGCAAAATATTAGAAATTGTAGTACTTTCACCTCCAGGTATAATTAAAGCATCAATCTCATCAATCTGAAAGGAATCTTTTATAACAATAATATCACCCTTTATATTTAGTTTATAAAGAGCATTTTTCATTGAATTAATGTGTTCAGAAATAGCTCCTTGGACACCTACTATTCCAATTAATATCTTATTTACCATCCTCGCTCCTGAAGGAGTTGTTCTTTTGGGATGTTTTCAATTTCAATTCCAGTCATAGCATCCCCAAGATTTTTACTAATTTCAGCAATAACATCAGGTTTATTGTAATTTGCGACAGCTTCTACAATTGCTTTTGCCCTTTTACTAGGATTTGCAGATTTAAAAATTCCAGAACCAACAAACACACCATCGCTACCAAGCTGCATCATTATTGCTGCATCAGCAGGAGTTGCAATTCCACCTGCTGCAAAATTTACCACAGGCATTCTATGATATACTTCTTTTATATCTTTCAAAATCTTAAAAATATCATTTTTTACAGTAAAATAATTATAATTTTCAAAAACAATTGTTTTATCATTAACCTTTTTTCCAGTTAGAACTTCTACAGAATTAACATAACTTTTACAATAATCTTGACTAAGTTTTTGAATTTCATCATTTTTCATTTTTTCAATTCTTTTTATCATTGTAGTAACCATTCTTTGATGTCTAATTGCCTCAATTATATTTCCAGTTCCAGCTTCACCTTTTGTCCTAATCATAGCTGCACCCTCCCAGATTCTTCTTACAGCCTCTCCAAGATTTCTACAACCACAAACAAAAGGAATGGTAAATTTACGTTTATCAATATGATAAAAGGGATCTGCAGGTGTTAGAACCTCTGATTCATCAATCATATCGACACCTATTGCTTCTAGTGCTTGAGCTTCAGCAAAATGACCAATTCTCGCCTTTGCCATAACAGGAATACTTACTGAATCTATTATTTTCTCAATAATATGGGGATCTGCCATTCGAGCAACACCACCATGGGCTCGAATATCAGCAGGCACTCTCTCAAGAGCCATTACAGCAACAGCACCACTATCTTCGGCTATACGGGCTTGCTCAGCATTTGTAACATCCATTACAACTCCACCCTTTTGCATTTTAGCAAAACCCTTTTTTAACTTTTCAGTACCATATTTTGGTACAATAATTTTTGATTTATTCATTTATTTAGCCCCCTATAATAATGGTCCAAATCCGATATATAAAACTTATTTTTAAGAGTATGGTTAGATATAAAAATATTAAGTAATTTAAAATATTATTAAAATTTATCTATCGAATGATTCAACAACTTCTTTTCCAAATGGAGTCAAACCATATAATCTAACATTTTTTTTACTGTTTTTTTCTTCAACAATATCTAAACTAATAAGAGATTCTTCTTCTTTATATCTAGTTCCCATCCCTCTAATAGCACCTATTACATTTGTTGGCGTTGTTTTAACATTATATGCAATTTCTGAAGTATAACTAAAGCTAGGGCTAATCTCAAACAAGTATTCAGCAATCTTCTTCCTAACATTACTTCTCCTTAGTGATCTAATAACAAGTGGTCTCCTAATCTCAGGAGAAATATTTGTATCATTTATGCTAGTCATCCCATCCATTAATAAATGAATGTTGCTTCTGATTTATAAATTATTCTTCAATGTATAGTTATCTGCATATTCAAATACTTATTCAATAGTAGTTATAATTGAAATGTGGTAAAAATTAATAATTAAAAAAAGCAAAATTTAAAATATAAATAATTTTTACTTTATTCAAATGATTCATGAATGTAATTTTAAATCAAAAATTAGACATAGAGATAAACCTGGATGTGATTTAACACCAACAGATGTAGTATGTCCAGGCGAAGACAACTGTATTCTATATCAGATTTATCAGAAACTAGAAAATGAAAAAAACAAATTCAATAATGAGCAACTAATCCATTAATTACATTATTCTTTCTATCATTTCTAAAATAAAACCATCACTATCTATTGCATACCTTGCAATACCAATTTTTTTTGCGTAATTTTTCATCTTTTTTACTGCTAAAAAACGTTCAAAGGTTGATCCTTTTTGTAAAACCTCAAGTTCTAAAACACAATCAGCAATCCCCTCCATTTTTCTTTCAAATATCTCACCATGAATACCTCGTGTCATAATCATAATCAATACACCATTATTTTGAAAATTGCTTATTTTTGCTGCATGAATAGTTCTAAGTACTTCCTCCTGAGTATATTGATTTAAAAAAAAATCAAGAGAGTTGATTATTATCTTTTCATATTTTGATGCTTTAATACTGTTTGATAATACCGCTAAAAAATCTTCTCCACCTTTTGTTATTTGTGGCATACCTTGAGAACCAATCTCTATTAATTCTTTAAGTTTTATTTTTGACCTTTGTTCATAAACACTTACTCTTTTTTGTTCACCGGTCAATACTGATTTAGAATATTCTGTTGCTATATCTATAATTTTTAGTTCTTCAGATTTCCAACCAAATCTAGTCATTGTATCTAAGATTTCTTGTTCAGTTTCCTCAGTTGTAAAATATAAAACTTCACCAGTTGTTGCTAATTGTTTGGCTAATATCTCAATGCTACTACCAGGACCCCCAAGAATAAGAATTGAAAAACCCTTTGGTGTTCCTCCTTCAAGTAGTGTATCAAGTTTTTCAATGCCTGTACTGATAAATTCCTCTTTAATCATTTTTCGCACTTTATTATTCTAAAATTTATAATGTTTATTTTACAAATTTACTTAAATAAACGAATCCCTTACCTTTAGAATTTTATCATTTAAGTAAATAAGTCTAGTAAGATACTTGTCTAGTTCTTCTTCCTCTATTGCAAGTGAAATAGTATGAATATTTCTAGTTCTAGTTCTATTTATAATGTGATAGAAAAATTCAGTTACAATATCAGGATCATTATAGATAATAAGGTTAGTTAAAGAGTCTATTACAAGATATTTTTTTACTTTTTCGTCAACCTCTTTAAACACATTGATAATCTCAAGACCAATTTTTTCAAGCATGGTAGGACTTTCTACAAAAATACAATTATCATTTGCTTTATTAATGCCTGCAGCTCTAGATATACAATCAACAAACTTGATATTTTTTACATCTTTTAAAAAATCAAATTGATTAATTATATTTTCACAAGGTTTTGTCACAGTTACATAAACCCATGCTTCTTCAGGATTTGAACTAATTCGTTCAAATAATGCCTGTATTAAATCAGGATAATTTGCTGCAGGTAAAATTATTCCAATAGATTGATTTATCTTAATTGCATTTGAAATCCTTTCTTTTAGTCCATCAATTAAAACATTTACCATTATCTTTTTCACTCTCTAGATTTTAATAAGGGTGTAAGTTCTACACCATTTTTTGTTGAAATACTCATTGCTGCTTTTGTTCTGCTATGAGCTGCTCCTCTCATTTTTACTAATTGAAATGTTCTGATTAAATCACCTTTTCTTTCGATATCACCAAGAAACATTATTCCATCTGAGATGAACTCTTCGATTCCATACTGGGAATATTGGAATTTTCTTGGTGGAACTTCTGAAGTAAGTAATGTTGTACATTTCATTGCAGCAAGGGAAGAACCTAACTTGAAAATAAAATCTCTAATCATTTCTGGAGTTTGAAGTCTATAACAAAGAGCTGTTATTGAGTCAATTATTAATCTTTTTACATTTAATTCATCTGCAATATCTCTTAATATATCTAATAGGGCGCTTGCATCTTCAACGGTGTATTTTTCAGTATCAAGACCTAACCTTTCACTAATTATCCTAAGATCAATAAGATTTACCATACCTGATTCAATAAGCTTTTTATCGTAAAAGTTAAAACCTTCCATATTTTTTGTAAGTTTAAATAAAGGTTCAGTTATTGTAAAAAATACTCCTCTTTCACCTTCTTTTGCTCCATTAATCAAATACTGCATACATAGAGTAGTTTTACCGGATCCACTACTTCCAACGACAAGTACAGTACTGCCGGTTGGAACTCCTCCTCCAAGCATTATATCTAATTCTTCTATTCCAGTTTTACATAATTCATTTTTAATTTCATCTTTTTTTGATAATTCAGAAACTGGCATGCATCTCTCCTCAATATACTATTTTACTATGTCATATACAATTGTTGAATATAAAACTTAAGGTTTTAAAAAAATGCAGGGGAAGGGATTTGAACCCTCGGACTCCTTCGAGACAGGATGTCTCATCGAACCCTTATATCTATAGATAAGATCTTAAGTCCTGCGCCG
>LSSG01000080.1 GCA_001595915.1 Thermoplasmatales archaeon SG8-52-3 | reverse complement strand
CAATATTTGATAAACTCATATATTTTTAAGAGATTGGTAGCAAACCAGCATTATAAAACAGAATCAAACCAGTTCCAAAAGCAACTAAAATTGAAAATGTTAAAATAGCGTAATAACCTCCCTCGAAATCAAGTTTTCTAAGGTAATACCAATAAGAAAGAATTTCTGCAAGCATTATAGGCCAAACAAATATCAAAAATTTTGGAGGAATTATATAATCAAGCAGCCCCATCAAAACAATCGAAAGGTTGGCAAGAATAACAAAACTCCATCCTAAATAGAATGCTTTTTTCTTTCCAAGAAAAGTTCCAATTGTTTTTACTCCCTTTTTTTTATCGGGTTCAAAATCAATTATTGTTGTAGGAACATAGATTGCTCCAACACCAAAAAAGGATATTATTCCCCATAATATTGGGAATTCGGATATTGGTTTAATAATAATCCAACCTGCAATAGTACAAATTATTCCACTTGCAACTGCATTAGTTAAAATGTCAAAACCTGGATGCTCCTTTAACCTTAGCACCGGAGATGAGTAAATAACAGAAAGTATTATACAAATGAAAATAAGAAACGAAAACAAAATTGAAACAAAGAATGCTAAGATAAACGCAAGGATAAATAATGCAATTGATAAGTAAAATATCGATTTTGGTTGTATAACACCTTTTGTCAATGGAAGATTTTTCTTTCTTCTACTTTCTTCATCAATTTTTCTATCAAAGTAATCATTAAAGAGAATGGTTGCTCCACCAAGAAGAGGACCAATAGCAATTATTCCTGCCAGAAATAAACCCATTTCAAGATAAAAATCCTGTGCAGGATTTGGATCAGGAAGAAATAAAATTTTTGCTATATAGGTTGGATAAATCTTTTTAGAAGCAAGTGACCATCCCATATAATAGGGCATAATGGAAACACCCCAAAACAGGGGAGCCATCTGTTTAAAATAATTACGAAAAGTTTGAAATGAATCTTGCACGGCATCAATAATACTCATGTTTATCCTTTTAAGCTTATAACATTAAAATTAAATTGATTTGGCAACGATATCAAGAACGTCCATTACCTTAATTTTTACTTTCTCTTCGCTATTTTCTATTTTTTCATTTTTTAATTTAACACCATCACTAAATTGAGTTTTACAATTTGGACAGGCAGATACAATAGTTTTTGCACCAAGTTCAATAGCTTCATCAACCTTTCTTAGAACCATATCTGTTGTTAAATCATAATTGAAAGCTTTCAATCCTCCTCCTCCACCACAACAAATACTATCCATCTGATTATTTGAAAATTCAAGAAAATCATTAATTCCAGGAATGTTTTTCAAAATATATCTTGGTGCATCAAATAGATTTTTACCTTCATATTGGATTATACGACCTAGCTCACAAGGATCATGATATAATATCGGCAGATTTTTTTCTTTGAACTCCTTAGTTAAAACTAGTTTTTTATTTTTAATAAGGTCTGCTACAATCTCAGTTGTATGAAGAATTTTAATATCAAATTTGACAAATTTTCTATATTTTCTTAGAGCACGATAACAACCTGGACAGCCTGTTACAACCTTTGTTGCTCCTCGTTTTTTTATTTGTTCTACATTATATTCAGCAATCTTTTTGAAATTACCCCACTGACCAGTCATAGTATTTACTGCACCACAACACATCTCATCAATTCCAAGTGTGGTGAAATCTAATTCTGCACTAGTAAATACCTTTAATGTATTCAGAAGCAACTGATATTCATTATATGACGTAACACATCCAATAAAATAAACCACATCTGCCTTTTCAGGTAGCTGATAGTCGTCCCGATACCACTCATCGCGCTTGGTGGCAGGCTCCAAAAATGGATTCATGAACTCCTTTTTATCAATGCTTTTATACATCTCCATACTATTTTGTGGAGGATTGATTCCATTTTCAACCATCCACTTACGAATTTCTAACCAGTACTGATGAAAATCTATATCAACATGACAAATAGTTTGGCAACGACTGCAAAGAGTGCAAGTAAAAATCTTTTGCATTGCTTCTTCAAGAGATATTTTACCCTTGCCAGTTAAATAATCAGTTATCCGTTTCCCTAAAATCTTATCAAAAAAACTATCCTTTGTTGTTAGATGTCTCAGAAGAAAAACCTTTCCTCGTGGAGTAAGAGACTCCCATCCTGTCTCACGATAAACTGGACAAACAGAGTTGCAATAACCACATTGAAGACATGCATAAATGTCATCTAAATATGGTGGCTTATTTTTTACAAGATCTATTTTCTGTTTTTTTTGTTTAGGTTTCCTTTCATCATTTTTTATGCTCTGTTGCATTATCTTTTACCTCAATCTTATCAGCTGGTAGAATCCTCTTAAGAATAGCCATTGCATTCATACCAACTGACATAGCAAAACCTGGTAGAGGGATACCAAAACGGGTTGAATTTTCAATTAGTTTTCCAGGGTTCATTATATAATGTGGATCTATTGCAGTTTTAACATCGTCCATTACATAAACTCCTTTTCCATGAATCTTTTTTAGGTTTCCACTGAAAAGTAGTCCAAAACCACCTGGTCTTCCACCTACCTTAAATGATTCATCTGCTAGTTTTTTTACAAGTGCCATGGAAGCCATGTTCTTTACGAGTTTATGTTCATTTGTTACAGCATAAGACATAAATAAGGCTGTGTTTGAATCAGCTATATAACCAACCACTGCTCCTTTCATCTTTAGTTTTTTCAAAACAACTTGTGATCTTTTAATCATATCAACAATACTTGAAACAGGACAGAAACTTTCCCCAACAACTAGACCAGGTCCGAGACGACGTGCTTTGGATTCAAAAAGACGTTCTTGCCATTCATGTTGAGCAAATTCTTTATTTTCTTTTTTACCTCCAAAATTTTTCATTATTTCATCTGTTTTCTTTTCTTCAATATCAATTATCCTACTATCCCCACTAAAAAAGATGTTAACGACAGCACCAACAGAAGGAACATCTTTATCTAATTCACGTAATAAATCGAAATGCGATCCATCAAGAAACGCAATGTGTAATGGATTAATATTTGTTCGAGTTAAAGAAAGGATTGCTTCTCCAACTCTTTCTAAATCTGGAAAGGAATATGAAGTTGGACGTATCTCTTCAGGTGCAGGAAAAACCTTCAATGTAATCTTTGTAATAACTCCCAATGTCCCTTCAGAACCAACAAAGATATCATTTAGATTATAACCTGACGAATTATTTAATACATTCTTACAACCAGTGTTAATAATTTTACCATCGGGTAAAACAACCTCAAGTGATCTGATTAAATGGTTTATACCCCCATATTTATATGACCCGATTCCTACACCACCAGTATTAACCCAACCACCAACACTGGCACCTGGTGCACTGCTTGGATATGCACCAACCAAAAGGTTTTTTCTTAAAAGATTCTCATATAGATTATTCCACCTAACACCTGGTTCCACCGTTACATATAAATTTTCTTTGTTTATCTCCAAGATTTCTTGCATACTGCCCATATCCAAAATGATGCCACCAAAAGCAGGAACTGCCCCTCCAAAGGTCCATGAAGCTCCTCCTCTAGGTGTAACAGGAATTTTATTTTCAACAGCATATTTCATGATTTTAGAAACGTCCTCAGCATTTCTAGGTTTGACTACAATGTCAGGGACAATTTTGAACAAAAGAGAAAGCTCCTTTGGTAGAGGTGCTACATCATGACTATAAAGTAGGCGATCAAGTTTGCTTTCACTGATACGATCTTCACCAACTATTTCTGCCAGGCTTTTATAAATATCAGATTTAACAATCTGGTCCTTCAATTTGATATTACTGCTTTCGGCATCCTTTGGTAGGTCATCCAATTCTATCGCCAGCCAAGTATAGAAATATAAACTATTAATTATTTTCTGTAAAAATTATCTAAAAAAATTAAATACTAAAATGAAATTTTTATTATTTAATCAGTTTCTTTTTCTCTTCTATCTCTTTTTTAATCCAATTTTGAAAATCTGGACCAATTTTCATTAGATTTTTTAGTTCTGAGTCTAGGTTACTTGGAGATATTTTAACAACCCATCCTTCGCCATAGGGATCATCATTACAAAGTTTTGGATTATCCTCAACATCTTCATTTATTTCAGCGATCTCACCACTAACAGGGGCATAAAGTTTACCTGTCCATTTTCCACTACTCATTGTACCAAATGGTTTATCCTGTCTAACTTCATCGTCTTCTTCAAGGGTTACTATTCGTTTTATTGTCCCAGCCATTTGTTGTGTAAAATCGGTTAAACCTACAATTACAAGATTATCTTTTACTCGTGCATAAAGATGTTCTTTATGATAATATAAATCTTCAGGAAATTCATACTCATCTATTTTCATATAGAACTCTCCAGTTGGAAGCTAGATATCAAATATGTGATATAAACTTTTTTTGTTAAAATTTATGATATAAGGTATAATTGCTATAGAAATTTTAATATGAAATTAATAATTACTAAAAACAAACATATTTTTAAAGTTCATATTTATCTAAAAATTAAAGAATAATAATACGATATATGATATATTAAATAATGTGAGATGTGATACATGGACCTCTTATACTCTATATTAGTGCTATTTGCTCTTGCACTAATATGGACTGGGGCAATTTTTCTTTTATTTAGGAAAATTATTGGTCATCAAATTAAAAAAGATACAAGGATGCTTTTGGGTGGTCTTTTTCTATTTATTGCAATGATTGCTATAGTATTTGCAGGAACTGCTGCATTTGAGTTTATAGAAAGTCCGGAATTCTGCGGTACCTTTTGTCATATTATGGAGCCTTACTATAAAACCTATCGCGACCCTGAAATAAATTCAATTATGACTGTTCATTTGTCTTATGATGAAGGTTGTTCAAATTGTCATGAGGGGCCAGGACTTGTCGGTAAGATTGAAGGACTGCTGAGATCTATTCCAGAAGTGTATTTATACTATACAAATACCTATAATCCAGATGATTTGGGTGGAGATGTTACCCGCGAAATGTGTTTAAAATGCCATGACGGTAGTATTTCAATTGATCCTAGATATGTTCAAACAGTTGCAGGAACACTTATAAATCCACATGATACTGAAGATAGATGTACAGAATGTCACTATATGCATAATAAGGGATTGGGTTTACAAGAAGATACTTGCTCATTATGCCATGGTATTGATATTGATGATTTTGAATCAATGCTTGAAAAACATGGAGAAAGAACTGGAAAGGATTGTATGGAATGTCATAACAGATATCATCCAGATGAAGCATTAATATCTTTTCTAGAGTATCCTGAGATAATAAATACAGATTTTTGTTCAGATTGTCATAAAGTTGATTTTGATAGACTAAAAAGCGGAGAACACGAATCAGATGATTGTTTTGAGTGCCATAATGAACACGACACACTAAGCATAAACTTTAATTTTTGTCTGGACTCTTGTCATACTTTGGCAACAGGTCACGATGAAACTACCTCTAGTTGTTCAGTATGTCATGACCTTTCAACGATACATCTAGAACCTGGCTTTGATTCAGGTATTTTATATTCTGAAATTATTTGTTCTAATTGCCATATTGCTGAATCTACTGCTTATGATTTGACTTACACTCAAGAAGCATTTGAGATATATGGAAGCAACGGATGCATAGACTGTCACATAGAGCATGAGGCAATAACCTATCCACATCAGATTATCAAACCTTATGATGATTGTGGTATATGCCACAGCACTTATAATAAAGAAGAAACGATTCATGATCGTAGTGATATATCTTATGTTAATTTCCTAGATATAACAAAGAGCTTTTGTTCAGATTGTCATATAGATCAATACACCCGTTTTAGTCGTGAGTTACATAACTCACTAGAATGTGTTGAATGTCATACTGAACATAAAATTTTAATGATAGATTTTAACAAATGCTCGTCGTGTCATGATAGTCCATCTGACCATGATACATCAATTACCACTTGTTCAGACTCAGAGTGTCATGAACAATTAAGGTCTATTCACTCAATAAAATAAGATTAAAAATAAGGTTAAAATTTGAGAGTAATATATGTCTAAAAAAAAGAAACCAAAAATAGATGAATTGGATAAATTGCATAAAATTATTGATGATTTATATGATTCAAAAATTAGAGAAAAAAAACACAAAAGTTTAACAAAGGAAACATCAGAAGCTATTATTAAAAAACCTGATAGTATTGAAACAAAATTTATAGTTCATAAAAAAGAAGAAAAAATAGATAAACCAGTAATTGAGGAATTTAAAGACAGTCCTTCTAAAACAGATGATTTAATCGAAATTGAAAAAACAGAAATTTCAAAATCTGAGTTTTTAGAAGTTAGACCAAAAGAAGCACCAAAAAAAGTTGAAACAGAGAAAATAGAAGGAAAAACAACAGATGAAAAAATTGATATTAGACCTGAAATTAAAACTAAAAAAGAAAAAAGAATCGATGAAACCCCTTCATACATTGATAAAGATAAAATTTTTACATTTAAAGAAGTAGAGCTTGATGAGATTTATAGGAAAACAAAAAAGGGATTTCTATCATCAAATAAAATTCAAATGTACAAGCCAATAACAATTCTTGAGATATGGGCTTTTACTTTAATTCTTACTGGCCTATCCATTTCGGGATTGTTTTTATTAAGGGACTGGCTTTTTTCCACTTTTGGTATACTTGGAGATAAACTAATACCAACCATTGCAGGTACACAAAATGTACATATATTGTTTGGTTTTGCAATTATAATTCTTGGGTTAATCCATATTATAATTCACATTTTTTCAAAGAAAAAAGATATACTGCCAAAAGAAACACTAAGAGATTTCCGGGCATTTTTGCATTCTGGATTTTATTTACTTGGTTTTGCACGAAAAGAAACCTACGACAATTCTGGTAGATTTTATGGTAGGCAAAGAATTGTTTATCTATCACTATTTTACATACTTGGATTAAGTGGCTTAACTGGAATATTAATTT
Source organism: Thermoplasmatales archaeon SG8-52-3 (assembly GCA_001595915.1). Classification (GTDB taxonomy): domain Archaea; phylum Thermoplasmatota; class E2; order DHVEG-1; family DHVEG-1; genus SG8-52-3. The sequence continues at coordinate 24,534 of LSSG01000080.1, read as the reverse complement.
ACACAGAAATATTTTCAGATGATTTAGCAATTGTACATGTAATACCTGCTGGCCTAAGTATAATGGTTCTTCTTTTTCACTTCTTAATAAATATAAGAAAACATGATATAGAATCGTTAAAATGTGCTTTTTTAACAGGGAAATTACCCCGCTGGTATGTAAAAAAGAACTATCCTACATGGCATAAAGAAATTAGAAATGAAAGAAAATCAATTTTTGAGAAATTGCATTTTTCTAAAAAAGAAGTCTCAAATAAATCATATTTGGAAACGGGAAATGAACTGACCAATGCGTTGATAAAATTTGCATATTTTGCAGGAGATTTATCAGATTTGGAAAGTATAAAAGCGTATAGCGAGGAACTGAAAAATACTATACCAAAAGATAAATTGGATAGAATAATTGAGCTTTCAAATGAATTGGAAGACAAAATTGAGGAAGAAATTGAACAAGAAGCAAATGATGAATCTCAACAAGAGAAAGATGTGGAATAATAGTTTAAAAATTCTTAAATCTAATTATTTCTCGAGTTCTTTCTCAACCATGTCTTTATAGTATTTTTCACTTTTTATCTTTTTTTCATCCAATTCTTTTGTTTTATCTGATAATTTATTTTCAGAAGCAATTCTAAGTATCATTCCAATAGCCATAAACCATATACCAAACCATAATAACTTCATTAGAGGTATTATTTTTACATTTACATCAACTCTATCAATATTTCCCTCATTGTCTTTATGTGCTTGCTTATATGTCAAATATATATCTTCTGAGAGAGTCCCCAAGACCTTTATTTCGTTTCTCAATAATTTATTTTCACCATTTATTAGAGAAGTAGACATTATTACTATAAGACGCTCAGTTCCAATAACATTATTTCCTTCTGAAATTTTTATATCAACATATTCTGTTTGATAAAAATAGTTGATCTGATCAACATCTATTTCAACAAAATTTATTCCTTCAACTTGACCAAAATCTGTAGCATAAAATGTATATTTGTTTATGTCTTCTCCATCCCCAATTATGTTTAAGGAAACATCATGCTCTTCGACTAAAAAATTACTTCCAACATAACCAAGTACGATAAGTATAATTGAAAAATGAATCAGATGAGCAGATACTAGATTTATTGATCTTCTGATTTTTCTCCTATTGAAACTTCTGATGATTTTATAAACTGATCCTATTAGAGCTACAACAAGTATTGGTATTGATGCTGCAATTATGCTACTGTCTTTAAAGAAAATAAAACCTATAACTGATGCAATAAGAGTACAAATTCCAATTATTGTTATCAACTTTCGCCCAGTATATCTCCAAAGCATGCAAAATATTAGAACAAGGACTAATATCAGAATAAAAACTCCTACTTTAAGGTCAAAATTTCTAGGATCAATTCCATTAACACTCATAATTAAAATTAAAAAAGTAATAATTGTTGTTATAATAAATAAAAAAACTGAAAAAAGCATAAGTATATCATCACTTATCAGTTCTGATATAGTGAAGTATTGCTCTATTGAACTTTTTTTAATCTTACTATACCTATAAATGATAAGAAAAGAAGTAATCAATAAAATTGAGATAATAAATAGCATATAGATAAGTACAGTCTGATTTTCACCAAGAAGATTAATAAACCGTTGCAAGGGATCTATCTGAACATTTGCCTCACCAAATGTATGAACAGATACCCACAATCCACCAGCTCTAGTTACAAAGGTTGCAAAGATTATTAGAATAAATGAAAAAACACCTAAAACTGGTGTTAAAATCTTATAATCATTTTTTCTCTTAAACATTAACTGTGCATGAAGAAAACCAGTAAGTATTATCCAAGGTAGAAGTGAAGAGGTCTCTACCGGGTCCCAGCCCCAGTATCCCCCCCATCCAAGAACAATATATGCCCAAAGAGCACCAAGACCTATACCAAGTGTTAATAATAACCATCCAACCCGGCTCCATTTAAGAGAATAAGATATCCAATTTTTATCACCTGTAATTAGATTTGCGATTGATGCAGCAAAGGGTAGAACTAAAATTCCATAAGAAAGAAACACAATAAATGGATGAATAACCATTAGTTCGGTTTGTAACAATGGATTTAAACCTTGGCCATTTGGATACAAGTTTAGAAGATTTGCAGCAGTAGGTTTAAAGAGATCATATAAGATAAGGATGAATATCAGAATCGCCATTACTATAAAAACAAAAATTCTTATCCAATCTCTTGTATCATTATTTACAGACCTTTTAATTATTCTAATTTCCTCATAAAACCAGGGAGTAATGATTGCCCATATCCAAAATAGTAGAGAACCTGCTAGACCTGCAATGACACCTGCAAATTTGTAATGAAAAGGATGAGTTACACTAGTGTATCGCCAAACATAATCAAAGTTTACATCTGCTGTAAAAAAAAGTATGTAAAGAAATACCAGGATAAAAGAAATTGTTGTAAAAAGTAATACTGTAACAATTCTTGAGTACATTAGAAATCTATCTTCTTTAGTTTTCAATCTTAAAAAGGAAGTTATTATCCCAACAATAGTAAAAATGAAAGTAAGATAAATCAAAAGATTTCCAACTGGCATATATGAACTGGTAAAACTACCTCTTATATTTATATTTGTATCAATTGATTAGATTCGGTTTACTCTATTTTTATAAAATCAAATCCTAAGGAAATTTTTTCTTACTTTAAATTGTAAAATTTATTATAAAATAAAAGTCTAATAACTAAATAGTGTTGAATAAAAAATGAATATATTTGCTTCTAATTACAAAACTTTTAAATATTAATTAACGTTTATAAATATATTACCCTAAATTAAATGTGATATTATGAATAAAAATAAAGATTTTTATAAAAATAAAGAGGCATCTAAGGCAACGTTTAAAAGAAGTCAGTTTGTCATTTTTATGTCTATCTGTTTAATTGCAATAGTTGCTTTCACTATGATTTCAATTGCTTCAACTTCTTCAGATCCTATGGAAAGAGTATTATATAAAATACCTGAATCTCCATTTGCTCCCGCAAATTCTACAGAGATTCAGTATTGTGATACTTGTCACACAAATGAAATGCCAGATACCTGGATGACTGTTGAAATTGATAGTCAGACAACAGACCAAATCACATACTCAGTTACTGGTTCAGATACTTATGATGGGGAAGAAGGATGGGGAGTTTTTGATCCGTTAGAAAATAATATTGCAAATGGACTAAACTCTGGTTTATTTACTCTTAATAAAGATGGTAAAGCCTATAGGGCATTCTGGGTGGATAATGGTACTGGTGGAACAGGTGAAGGTGGGGGAGGATCAGCATTTTATGATATTATTACACCTAACGATCCACCAACTGATCCAACAATCGATGGTCCAACTAGTGGTAGTGTAGGAGAAACCTTAACCTATACAATTTCCTCAACAGAACCACAAGGACATGATATTTTCTATAAAGTGGATTGGGGTGATGGTACTGAAGATGATTGGATTGGTCCATACAGCTCAGGTGAGGAAGTAACAGTATCACATTCATATTCTCAAACTGGTACATTTACAATAAAAGTTCAAGCAAGAGATGAATTTGGTGCATTAAGTGATTGGAGTGATTTTATTGTAGAAATTACTACTGAACCTAAGCTCAAAATAAAATTAAAGGCTTTCAGTATTGGCAAGGTTTGTGCTGTTATTAAAAATGCTGGAACAGGTAATGTATCAGACATAAACTGGAATATAACAGTAAAAGGTGGAACGTTTAGATTAATCAAAAGAATAAATGCTAATGCAACTGGAGTAATTGGAAATCTTGGACAAAAAGATAAAGAGGTAGTTTGTACTCTTCCAAAATCAATTACTTTAAGATTTGGATTAGCAAGAGTTACAGTTACAGCAACAATTGGAGAAAACGAATTTACAAACAAACAATTTGTATTTGTATTTGGTAGATTTATATTTGCAAGACCAAAAATACTTGGAATATAAACCTTCCTTCTTTATTTTATCTACTCTAATTATAATATAGCTTTATAGAATTTAACAGATGAACCTTAATTAAAAAATTGTTTATTTTTTCACTTATTCTTTTTTTATCAATAATTTTAAATATGATTTATATAATTACATTAAATAGATAAATATAAGGGAGGTACAATAAAATGAGAGAAATTTTATTAAAAAGAAGCTTGATCTTTACAATAGTCTTATTTTTCATTGGACTAAGTGTATCGTCAAGTATGGGTGGATATTCAAGCAACCAAATGACTAAAATTGACTCATTACCATTGCAAAGAGGACCTCTGGCTTATTGGGCTTTTGATGAATGCAGTGGTACTACGGCAGAAGATAGTGAACACGGTTATGATGGAACAATTAATGGAGCAACATGGACAACTGAAGGCTATTCAGGTTGTGCACTAGTTTTTGATGGTGCAGACGACTATGTTGATTTGGATACCCATGCGCCAAATCTTGGTTTAAATAAAACCGATGATTATACTATATCGGCATACTTTAAATCAACGTCATCATCTACAGGTTCTATCTTTAGTATGAGTCATACAAATGTTGCAAGAGCATTTGCATACCTTGATCTTAATGATGATGGTACGATATCATATAAGACCGGTGATGAGACCTGTTTATTTGAGCTATATACACCTGGCGCATATAATGATGGAAGTTGGCATTTTGTTGAAATTAAGTTTTTTGGTGAAACTGTAAATCCAACATTAGAAATTTACGTTGATGGAAGCCTTAAAGCTAGTTTAACAGAATGGTTATGTCCATATCTAGCCGAAGATTTTATAACAGCAAAAATTGGTCGAAGGAGTGCTTCAGGAGATGAACCTTTTGATGGAACTATTGATGAAGTGAGATTATACAAAACCGTTGGTGATATAGAACCTCCAACTAAACCAGCTATAACTGGTCCGTCACAAGGAACAGCTGGACAAGAATTAACTTTTACATTTACATCAACAGATCCACAAGATCAAGACATTATCTATGAAATCAATTGGGGCGATAATACACAAATAACGACATCTCCTCAAATGGAAAGTGGTGCAACTTACACTGCAAAACATACATATAATGCAGATGGGTCATATCAAATTAAGGCTACCGCAACAAATCTTTATGGTGAAACAAGCGAAACAGGAACAAAAAATGTAGAAATTCCACGAACTAGAGCAGTCGACAACCATCTATTACTAAAATTCTTTGAACAACACCCAAATCTGTTCCCAATTATAAGATATTTATTGGGACTATAATATATCATTTAGATAGGTAAATCCTATCCTCTTTTTTTATTTTTTTTCAAGTAAGAATAAAATTAAATCTAATTTTAATGATTTTAATACAAAAACTTTAGTAAATAACCGAAGACTATATATTATACTAATGATATAAAAATACTATATTTATTAAAATAAACGGTGAATTAAAATGATGAAAATATCTTTAATAATATGCTTATTAAGTTTGATGGTTCCATCTGTTTTACCAGTTAACGAATCTTACAAAACAGAAATACCAATTATTTCTTCTTCTAATGATTTTAATTTATTAATTACTGAGTTTGGAGCAAATGATTCATTTAGTCGGGTAATTGAAGTGGATATTAATGGTATTATTGTTTGGGAAAAAACAGGACTGGTTGCACCAATGGATGCTGAAAGACTTCCTAATGGTAATACATTAATAACAGAATTTGGAAGTAATGCTGTAAAGGAGTTTGATCCTCTTGGTAATGTAGTATGGCAAAAGAAAAAGTTACAACTGCCAATGGATGCTGAAAGACTAGATAATGGCAATACATTGATAACAGAATACAATCGTGGAACTGTAACTGAATTTGATGCAGAAGGAAATAAAACATGGGAAAAGACCGGACTTAGCAGACCATTTGATGCAGAAAGACTTCCAAATGGACATACACTTATTGTAGAAACAGATCTATATCCAGATGGTTATATTAGAGAGGTTGACGAGGCTGGAAATGAAATTTGGAATATGACAGACTTGGATGCGCCAATGGACATTGAAAAACTAATCAATAAATCCACTGGAAAAGTAACATATCTTATTGATGAGCATGTTGGTAAAAGAATATTTGAAATTGATGAGGAAGATACAATAATTTGGCAAAAAACAGGTTTACTTGTACCAAAAGATGCTGAAAGATTTGACGATGGGAGAACGGTGATAGCTGAATGTGGTGCAGATCGTGTAATTATTGTTAATGAAGCTGGTAATATTGTATGGGTATTGAGTGGTCTAAATTATCCTTGTGATGTAGAAATTCTTCCTGTTCGACAACCACCTAAAGTAGAAATCGTAACCCCTAAGCAGGGATACTTCCATCTCCGAGGAAGACCTTTATTTTCTATACTAAATCGCACGATTATCTATGGACCAGTCAATATTGAGGTTGATGTTAATTCAACTTCTGGAGTAAATAGAGTTGAGTTCTATATAAATGATAAACTCAAGGAAAATGACACAATAGCACCATATGGATTTAGATGGGCACCAATAATAAGTGGTCCATATACAATTAAGGCTGTTGCTTATGATTATTTGGGAAAAAATGCTTCAGTTGATATGAAAGTATTAAAATGGAGATTTCATCCACTCTTAATTCTAGTTCCTTCTGCACTTTTACTAGGAATAATTAGTCAGGGATAATACTATTATAATTTGTTGCAATTAGAAAACTACTTCTCACTCTTTTTATCATTTAGAGACTGATATCTAGAAATTTAATAGTTAAATTTATATTGATAGATAATATAATAATATATTATATAGAAAAATTTGGTAGAGAATAATAAATATGAAAATAAAAATTGGGGTAACATTTGTATTAATTGTATTAATTATTTCTATTTCAACAGTAGAAGCAATACATAATATAAACGAAGATGAAACACCATCTTCTGGCCTTGCAAATATTACTCAAACTTATGAGCAAACAGAAATTGAAATGAAAAATTATATAGGAAAAATTAATGATAAATCTCTGCCTTTTTATGGGTATAATACATGGAAAACAGAAGAATTAGTCCAAGGTCCTGTTTCCTTCAATCCAGCAACACCAGGGATAATAGATCAGATTGCTCCAACAACATCAAATAGTTTTATCTCTGGAGCTACTTGGGCTCTTGGAAAATGGTATGGGTGTGAATTCAGTTTAGGTGAAGGTGACCCATTTATATGGACCATAAACACAGTTATTGGTGAAATGTCAGTAATAGGAAGTTATGACATGGAAGAAACAAATCTTAGTTTCAATGGTTTAGCATATGATTATATCTCTGGTAAAATGTATGGTTGTAGCAATACAGCTCTTTATAGGGTAAATATGAATACTGGTGCTTCTTCATTTGTAGGTAACTTTGGAATTTCTGATGGTGTAATGATAGCTATTACATTTGATGAATCAGGAAACCTTTATGGAACAGAACTAACAACTGACTGTCTATATTTAATAAACACCTTAAATGGTAAGGCTACAAAGGTTGGAAATGGTCTTGGTATCGATATAAACTTTGCCCAAGATATGGCTTTTGATATAGATAATGAAATATTGTACTTATCTGCTTATACAATTTCTCCAGTAAAAGAAGGTGCATTATATACATGCAATAAATTTACTGGAGTTGCAGAAAAGGTTGGTACATTTCAGGAAGCAGCTGAAATAACAGGTTTTGCTATCCCATATTGTGGTATTCCTCAGATAAATCCTTCAACTATAAGTGGTGGAATTTTAAGGATTGGTGAGTCAAAAATAAAAGCTTCTGTAAAAAACATAGGAGGCTTGCCTTGTACGAATGTAACCTTAAAAATAGCAAATAAAAGAAGTATAATTCTATCAGTGGGATCAAAAGAAATTATTCCGACTCTTAATCCAGGTGAAACAGTTGAAGTTTCCACGTCTATGTTAATTGGTTTTGGATTTCTAACAAAGACATTAATTGTCACTGTAACTGAGAGTTCTTGTGGAAAAACAGAGAGTATTCCAAAAAACGCTCTTATGTTTGGCTTGTTATGGGCATGTTAAATTATTTTTATAAATTCTTTTAAAAAGGTAAATTATTATTTCTAATTTACAATTACAAGGATTAAAAATTTATAGATATTAAGCGAATGATACTTATAAATCATATGATATAACAGTTAAACAATTAAAAATTATTAAGAGTTAATAAATGGTCTATTTAGCATTATTATGGACGTATAAAAAATGCCAAGATTAAAAGGTAGAATATATCTAATTTCTTTAATCATCTTAATAATAATTGTAATTTTTTTTACAGCACTTGATATCATATATGAAGAACAAATTATTCATTTATTGAATTATATATACAATAGACCCTTGCTATCGAGAATATTAGTACTATATATTATTTTATTAGTTTTTATAATTGTATTATTCTTTTCACAAATGACAAAAAAATCTAATGCAGTTTCATATTATGAAAGATTATTAAAAATGTTGATAGGAGAAAAATTACAACATTTTAAATGCCCTAAATGTAAAGAATATTTTACATTTAAAAATTTAAAAATTAACGAAAATAGATCGTTTATAATAACATGTCCATGCTGTGGAGAAATCGGAAAAATTCCTCAAAAACAAAAATCTCCACAAATCAAATTTGAATGTAAAAAATGTGGGGAACAAGTTTCAATATGGTCAGATTTATCAAAATCAACTCGTAGAGTACAAATATATTCCTGTCCATATTGTGGTGAAAAACACTCGATGAAAAGCTCGTGATTTTTTTTTTTATCCAAAATTATTTTTTAATTTATTTATGAAAATGTTGTTGTTGATTGTTTTTCATCTACTAACGTATCATCTAAAAAAAGTTTGGTTTTCAATATAGTTACTATATCTTTTGGAATATCTAGTTTTAGATTAAGCTGTTTTTTTTCTAGAGGTTGTAAAATTGATTCAAAGTTTTCTTTTTCATTAAATATGGAATTGTCTGATGAGATGAAAGCTCCAGTAATCGATATATCTTCTGCATATAAGTTTCCAATATTTTCAACAATTAATTTGAGTTTAACAAATTTTAAATTACCATCAACTGAGATGCCCTCGGCTTTTTTCCATTTATGATTAATAATCGGTCGAGAAGTTATTGGGTATACAACTGCTTGGTCTGGAATACTTTTATAGAGAAGGGGAACATACCCAAGAACACTGTTTTTTTCAATTGTTTCCAAATAGAAATAATCATCCACATAATAATCATATTCAGATAAATTTTCATCCAAATTCACACCGACAGCCATATGTTTAGGAAGGCTTATGAGCGAAACATTGTAGCCTAAAAGCATCAAAACGTTACAAACAAAAATCGATCTATCTTCACAGTCACATGATTTTTTATTTAATATTTCAATTGGAAATAATGGATATTCAATAGAAGAATTAAGAGGGTCATCTTCTCCATATTCAAGATTTTGAACAAATGATGCAAGCAAGTTAATTATTGAAACATTATCTAAATCCTCAGAAATTGACATTAAAACTTCTATAAAAAGCAAAAGATATTGCTCATCATAAGGGTCAAAAACATATGCTGCATAATCATTAGTATCAAGTCTTTCTTTTGAACTATAATAATCAAATAAAAAAGTTGGAAATGGAAGGTTTATTTCATTTTCTCCATTATATTCCCAGATAAAATTATTAATCACCATATTTTCTTGTGGAACTACCAAAAAACTTGATTTTGCTAGTTTTTTATCATTCTTATCAAGAATGGACACATTGATATTATTTTCATTATCTTTAATATCTTCAATATAAATCGAACAATTAATAAATTGAGTTTCTCCAGGTAAAACAACACCTGGGATTATTTCTTTAGACAAAAAATTGTTATTATTAATAACAAAATCAAGGTAATATGGATATGAAGGTAAATCACCATTATTTTTTACTAAAAGTGTAATACCAATTAGAGAATAATTCGAATCTTTAGTATTTTCTTTCCACCAATGTCCATTAAAAGAAATAATTGAAAGATTTGTCTCATTATATCTTAGATTTTCATTATAAATTAGATTATCGTTTTTATCATAAACCATAAATTCGTATAAACCTGATTGAGGGTTGTTTCGATAAGATGTTAATGGAATTATTATTTCACTTTCAGTAGAGTAAAAATTATCAGAAAAAATAATATTTTTATTTGGAGCAATAAGTTTTACTTTTATAATATCATTTGCTTTGAAATTGAATTTTAGACTAGGAAAACCATTATCATCAATAACTGTTTTTGAAAGTATTGTAAATGAGTTTGATTCAGGAAATATACATCCAATATTACTAATTATTAATAAAATAAATAGAGTAATACACATTGCAGGTTTTTTTATTTTCATAGAATGTAAATAGAATATAACAAAAACTTGATAAAAATCTTTCTTTATTCATCATAAAAAAGTAAAAATTAATTTTTTTAGATTAAAAAATTATATTTATCTCCATATATCTTATTTCAAAATATTTATATACAATGATGTATATTATTATAGATTAATAGGAAAATTCAAATAAATATTATGATTATACAATAGGGTCACTCAGTTAATATTGCAATACTAAATGAGGTAAAAAAATTACATGAAAAAGAAGATTAAAAAATCAAGTTTAATACTTAAATTACTAGTAATAGCTTTTTTTGCTGTATCAATATCTTATGCTCTAGATATTAGTCCATATACTATATCGCCGCAACCTCCTATTGAAATTGAAGAACATACTGATGTCCCTATAACCCATGGTGGAGACCAATGGCCTTATAGCTGTACTAAGTGCCATTATGAACCCTTGTATGGTGAATGTACAGATTGTCATACTCCTGACTATTGGATTGGAGATGATGACGGTACTTATATGGCTCATCATGACCTATCCTATACAGGTTTTATAGATTGCTGGTCAGTTGATTGCCATAATCCAGATCCAAATGATGTCAGATTCGTTGAAACCGATCTGGTAGAAGGAGACGATTGGCATGAATTCTGCGATAATTGTCATGATGGTGGCGATCACGGATAATTATAAAAAATTATATCTTAAAATATCTATAATTGATGGATTCTTAAATTTAATATTTTGAAGGACACCCGATCTGGATATTTTGTGATTCAATAAGATTCAGTTCAGATCTAAATATACCAATAACTACAACTGTCTGATTATTACCAAAATTCTCTGGAAATGCCTTTGAGTGCGTTATATTGATGGCTAACTCATTATTTTTAGTATCAACTAATGAAAAATTTTTTGATGAAAGCTTCCAACCTGCTACGATTCCTATAACATTTAATTCTTTTGTGTCAAATTTTTCTGTATTTTTGAGAATCTCTGATACATCATTAATCTTACCAGGTGTCATTCCCCAGAGTAAAACTACAAGAATAATTACAACTACAATAACAACAGCAATGATTTTAATTTGTTTTTCAGATATTTGCCTAGGTTTTTTTCCCATTAAGTATCTCTTTTAGCATCTTTAACTCATTTTCAATTTTCTTTTGAGCTGTGTGTAATTTGACTATATAAAGAAATATCCCAACCCAAATAATTGAATACGCTGCATAAAGATAAATCAAATCAGCTATATCAACCACCTACCTTTTGTTTTAATTTATCAATTTCTTCTTTCATCTTTTCTATATCTACTCTTACAAGAAGGATATATATGTATAAAAATGTAAAGGCAATAACTGAAATTATAAGGCTAAGAGCCATTGAAGGCTGCAAGCTACCCTCAGATGAAACTAAAATCGTTGGATGATATTGTTGCCAAATTCTGTTAGCACCAAAACTGAATGGAATACAAATTAAGCCAATTATTCCAAATACTGCACTTAAATTTGCTTTACTGGTACGTGACTTTGCATTAGCCCTTAATGCTAAATATGCAATAAAAATCAACCAAAGAACAAATGTAATAAAGAGTTTGATATCCTCCCATCTCCAAAAAACACCCCAAATAGGTCTTGCCCAAAGAGAACCTGTTATAATACCTAAAGTACAAAATAATATCCCAATCTCTGCGGAACTAAAAGCTATATTATCCCATTTGAAATCTTTTGATTTCAAGTACATTACACCTGCAAAAAAGGTAACTCCAAAAGCTAAATATGATATCCATGCAGAAGCAACATGGAAATAAAAAATTCTCTGGACATCTCCCATTATTTCATGAGGAGGAGTATAAATTAAAGCAAAATAAACAGATATAAGAATAAAAATGATAGCCAGTATTGAAACTAAAATTCTCAATTTGTTTTTTAACATTTTTTTTATTCCTCCAAAATATAATCAATCAAAAGATAACCAACTGCAATAAACACAACATCAAAAGCAAGTATTAATCTTACTTCATCCAAAACATCAAAAATATTTGCTCCAGCAAACACATTTGATGTAACACTAACTGAGGACATAATTACAGTAAAAAGTAGTACAGGAACTAGTAGAACAGGAAGCATAACCTCGCTCTGACTAAGATTTGATGAAATTGCAGAGATGAGATTACCTAGAGCAGTTATTCCAATGGTACTAATAACAATTATACATAGAAGACTAAAAAGATCTGGAATATTTACAGGAAAAAATACGAAAAATAACAATAATATAAATAACTCTAAACAAAAAATTATAAAAAGATTTGCAAAAAGCTTTCCAAAATATATAGATGAGGGAGATATTGGTGTAAGTAGTAAACCTTCTTTGGTACCTTGCTCTATTTCTCTTTTATAAATAGGAGATAAAGAAAACATTCCTCCAAAGAAGAAAGATATCCATAGAATTGGTGATGCAAGTTCTGTAATTGAAAAATCTATTATTGAAAAAGCAAACCTAAAAGATGCAATTATCATCAATGAAAGTATTAGATAACTATTGATCATCTGCTTGTTTCTAAACTCCACCCTTAACTCTTTTAGAAATATTGCTTTAACAGCGTTCAAAAGGACTCCCTCCTGAGAATCTCAATGTACTTTTCAGAAAAAATCTTCTTTTCTACTCCCTCAGTTTCATAAACTATTTGTCCTTTTGATAGAATTCCATATCTGTTGGCAATATTAAAACTACTACTAATATCATGTGTTATACAAAAAAAGGTCTTACCTTCTTGATTTAATCTGTTTATAAGATTGTTTAAAATATCCTGAGCTTTAATGTCCAAGCCAGTATATGGTTCATCTAAGAAAATTAGATCTGGTGAATGAATTAACGCTCTTGCAAGTGAAAGCCTTTGTTTCATACCTCTTGAAAAAGAACCAACTCTATCATTTGATCTATGATATAGTCCAACCTCCTTAAGGAGGCTACCTATCTTTTCTTTCTTATTTTTTATTGAATATAGATTAGCATAAAAATCTAAGTTTTCCCAAGCTGATAGTTCACTATATAAATATGGTTCATGAGACATGAAACCAATTTTATTTTTGATCTCCTTTGATCGTTTTTCAATACCTTTCCCAAATATTTTTAACTCACCGGAATCTGCAGATAGAGTTGTAGATAGTATCTTTATCAATGTAGTTTTACCTACACCATTTGAACCAAATAAAATGTATTTATCTCCCTTATTTATAGTAAGATTAACTCCATTAAGAACCTGTAAAAATCCAAAAGATTTTTTAATATTATTAGCAACTAATATTTTATCAGGCATCCAGCCATGAAATAATCTTTAATTTTAATATATTTGCCTGAAAATTCAAGATTTTCCAAAAAAAATAATAAATAGATTAAAATCATTAAATCTCTATCTTAGTGATATTATTCTGACAAATGCCTCCAAACAGTTTTAATTAAGAAAGATATTAAAGGTCAAAATTATGAAGATAATAGTACAGAAGAAAATAATTATTTTTGCAACCTTATTTCTATTATTATTTCCAGTAAATGTTTTAGGAGAAGATAATTCTACAATTAGCTCTATTGAAATCGATAGGCATTGGATATATATCTATCAACAAGATGATTTTGATACATTTGAAATTAATGAATATTTCTTTATCAATAATACTGGAGATACAAACTTCAATGAATCGTTTTATATGTGGATACAAAACAATAGTATAATTGGAACAGATTGTTGTGATTATAATCCTAATATGGCTTGTAGATATAATGAACTTGGAATTGGAGAATGTTTTTATTTAAATAAGACTGAGAACAATAACGTTTTTATCGGTTCTCCATTTTTTAATGGAAGTAAGTTATCATATTATGGACAAAAAGAGTCATTTTCAATAACAGCTATTCCTTTAAATTCAACCCTAAAAAGTTCCATCTTAAACTTTAATGCAACTATAGGTGCTAATTCAATACCGCGAGAACAAAAAAATTTTCAAGGTATCGGGGTTCATTTTACATCTGAAAATCTTGATATAGGTATGTTGCCTGTGATTAATCCATTTATGCCTTATAATATTACATCAATTGAGAATATTACAATTTTTAATAACGGTTCAAATACTGAGATAATAGATTTTTTAATTAGTGATCTTTTAGAAGGATGGACTGCTGAAATATGGAATTCTACAGGAAAAATAAATAACATTACTCTTTTTCCACAAGAAAATTTAAATTTGTCTCTAATATTGAAAGCTCCTTCTCATCTTGCATCAATATATGTAAGATATATATCAGATATTGGTAGTATTGCAGATGAATCAAAAGGTACTTTTTTAAAAAAATACCTATATGATACAAAAAAGATAACATATGAAGTTTATTTATTGAATGATGCTGGGTTAGAAATCAGTAATGACCTAACAATTGTTCATAATGAACTCTTTTGGCTAGAGGATTACAATAGATTCTGGTTATTAGCAAAAGCTGATAACATTGAGTCTAACTCTAATTCGATGATAACTTTTAATCTTATTGAAACCACAACTAATAACTTAGATTTATTTATTATTTTTTTATTGGTTTTAATATTGATTTTTATACTATTTATTTTGTTATATAATAAAATAGATTTTTTCAAAAAGAAAAATACTTTACAAAAAAAAGAAAGTTCAAAGGAAAAAGATAAATCAAGACCTGTAAAAGAAAATAGAGAAAATCGATTAAAAGCACTTGAAGTTAAAAAAAAGGAGATAATATCTTCTATTAAAAGAGTTGATCGTGAGTATAAAGATGGTATATTAAACAAAAATGATTATGAAAGTTTCAGGAATGCTTATAAAAAAAAGGCAGTTGATATACTTAAGGAAATTGACAAATTGAAAGAATAAAAAGGAAATTGTAAAAATTTTTTTGATATTTGTGTTTTTTAGGAGAAAATCTTTGAATTTCTATTATATTCCGATTTACTTATAAATCAATAAATTATCGCAATATTATGAAAGAAACTCAAGAGATTAGAGCAAAAGCAAAAGTTTTTTGGGAAGGGGGACTTAAGACAAGAGGTGTCATAAGAGGTTTTGAGGTTGAAACTGACAAACCTAAATCTAGTT
Source organism: Thermoplasmatales archaeon SG8-52-3 (assembly GCA_001595915.1). Taxonomy (GTDB): domain Archaea; phylum Thermoplasmatota; class E2; order DHVEG-1; family DHVEG-1; genus SG8-52-3. Next base: position 9,006 of record LSSG01000080.1, on the reverse strand, counting down.
TTGGCACAAATACAGCTGCAGCACCTATGGAGGTTTTTATCTCAGCAATTGGTTCATGTTTACTAGCAACATTTGTCTGGGTAGTACTTAAGTCCCGAATAACAATCCAAGATTGTAACGTTGATGTAAAAGCCTTTACAGATTATTCTGAAAAGATAGAAAAAATCACAAAAGCAAAAATTACTTTAACTGTTTGGGCAGAAGAAAAAGACAAGAATAATTTAGAAAAATGTTTTGATATTTCAGTAAAAACTTGTACACTGACAGGTGCAGTTTCTTTTCCAATAGAAAGAATTTTTCAGTTCAAAATAGATCGTTAAAAAATTCCAATTTAAATTCCTAATTTTATTAAAGAATTATTCTGTTACAGCATTTATCATTGCTGTTATTTGATTTGTTTTAAATCCTTTCTGCTCAATTGCTCCAGAAGGACAAGTAGATGCACAATTTCCACAGCCTTTACAGATAACGGCATTGATTATAGCCTTTCCATCTTTTAGTTCAATTGCAGAATAGGGACAAGCCTTTAAACAAAAACCACAACCACTGCAAAGATCCTCATTTATTTCTGATACTACTGCTTCTGAAAGAAGTTTGTCTTTAGATAGAATTGTACTTGCTCGTGCAGCAGCCGCACTTGCCTGGGCGATACTTTCCTCAATATATTTTGGCGAATGAGCCTTTCCACAAATAAAAATACCATCGGTTGCAAAGTCAACAGGTCTAAGTTTCATATGTGCTTCCAAAAAGAATCCATCTTTAGTCGTAGGTAGTTTTAGCAATTGTGCAAGCTCTTTTGTACTATCATGAGGAAGCATTGCATTACTTAAAGCGATAATATCTGGTTTAAGTAAAATTTCTCTACCTAATATTTCATCTTTTATAGAAACCTGCAATCCGGAATTATTTGTAACAATAGGTTTGTTATCATCATCATATCTTAAAAATATAACACCTTTCTCTGCAGCTTCTTTATAGTATTTTTCTCTAAATCCATAGGTTCGGATATCCTTATATAAAATATAAATATTTGATTCTGGGCTAATCTCTTTTATTTTCAATGCATTTTTTATGGCATCCCCACAACATATTCTACTACAATATGTTCTCTCTTCGTTCCGACAACCTACACACTGTATCATTACCACATTTTTTGCTGAAAAATTACCTTTAGCTAGCTTTTCCTCAAGTTCCCATCTGGTCAAAACACGTTTATCTTTTCCGTACAAATATTCAGTTGGTTTATATTCTTTAACGCCTGTAGAAATAATTATTGTTCCATGTTCTAGTTCCTTTTCTTTTTTACCATCTACCAAAATTTTAGTTTTAAAATTACCAATGTAACCTTCTACATCCTTGATTTCTGTGTTTACAAATACATCAATATTTTTATTGTTATTTACTTTGTTTTTAAGAGACTTTAATAATTCCTGAGGGTTTTCCTCACCTAATAAGTAATATGTTTTTCTTAAGAAACCACCCAGTTCTTTTTCTTTTTCAATTAAATATGTTTTAAAACCTTGTGCAGCAAGTTCTAATGCTGCAGTCATACCTGATACACCCCCTCCAATTACCAATCCTCTTGGAATAATGGAGAGTTCTTCCCTTGTCAATGGCTGAATAAGCTGTGCTTTTTTTACTGCCATATCAATTAATTTCTTTGCTTTATCTGTGCATTTGTCTTTATCCATATTATGTACCCATGAGCATTGTTCCCTGATATTTGTCATTTCAAATAAATATGGATTTAATCCAGCCTCTTGAAGAGTGCTTTGGAAAAGTGGTTCATGAGTTCTTGGAGTACATGCTGAGACAATAACACGATTTAGATTATCTTTTTTGATTATATCAATAATTTTCTTCTGAGTATCTTGAGAACAAGTATAAATAAACTCTTCAGCATGAATAACATTTGGTAATTTCTTTGCATATTCTACTACTGATGGTACATCAACATAGGCACCAATGTTGATTCCACAATTACATACAAATACCCCAATTCTAGGTGTCTCACCAGTAATATCTTTTTCTGGAGGATATTTTTTTATGGTTTCCAATGTATGTCTCTCAGAAGATATATCACTAGATGCTTTTGCAGCCGCACCACTGGCATCAGCAACTGTCATTGGAATATCTTTTGGTCCTGAGGATGCGCCAGTAACATATATTCCTGGCTTACTACTTTCTAGAGGTGTAAAAAGATTAGTTTTGTAAAAATTATATTCATTTAGATCAATACCTAATTTTTCACTTAGTTCTTTTGAAGAATCAGATGATTCTAGGGCACATGATAAAATAACCATGTCAAATTCTTCTTGTTTTTTTTGCTCATCTTCAAGGTAATTTATTATCAAATTTTTTGTTTTTGGGTCTTCTTCTATACTTGGGATTCTACATCTTGTAAATTTTATTCCATGTTCTTTTTCTGCTCTAATATAATAATCGTCAAACTCTTTTCCAAAAGCTCTAATATCCATGAAGAACATTTGTGTTTTAAGACCTGGAGTATGCTCCTGAGCAATAATTGATTGTTTAATTGCATACATGCAACAAACTCCAGAACAATATTCATTTGTCCTTTCATCTCTTGAGCCAACACATTGAATAAATGCAATCTTTTTCGGTTTTTTATTATCAGATGGCCTAAAAATATTACCAGATGTTGGACCAGAAGCACTTAGATATCTTTCAAATTCTTTACTATTTAAAACATTTTTAAATCTTCCATAACCATATTCCTTCTTTTTAGAAGCATCAAATAAATCAAAACCTGATGCAACAATTATAGCACCAACATCAATATTGATTATTTCTTCCTTCATATCATGATTAATTGCGTCAGCCTCACATGTCTGCACACATACATAACACTCTGAGCATCCACCACAATTTAAACATCGTCTTGCTTCTTCTATTGCTTCCTCTTCATTATAACCTATTTCAACTTCCTCAAAATTATTTTTTCTTTCTTCAAGAGGTAGATACCTCATGGGTACCTTGCGTTTCTTTTTTACATCCTTTAATGATACTTCAGCAATTTTTGGTTTAATTCCACGACCCTCTCTCAAATCTTGTTTATTAATATATCTGTCAATTGAAATAGCAGCTTCTTTACCTGATGCAATAGATTCAATAACAGTACCAGCGCCCCATATAGAATCACCACCACTAAAGACACCTTGAATGTTAGTTTGTAAAGTTACTGGATCAACTTTTATTGTGCCCTTTGAAGTTATTTCTAAATCATCATCGAGGTTTTTTGGTAAAGATTTTGGGTCATAATGAACATTGTTCCATGCTGTGACTCCCAAATCCTTATCCTTTGCTAAAAATCCATTATCAACTTCTTGACCAATTGCTAAAATAATATTGTCTACTTCTATCTTAAACTTAGAATTTGGAATTTGTTTTATCTTTTTTCTACCACTTTTATCAAGCTCCTTAAGAAGCTTCATTCGTACACATTCTAATGCCTTTACTCTACCTTTTTCATCACCGATTACTTTTGTTGGGGCAACAAGGTATTCAAGTTTTACACCTTCTTGTTCTGTCTCATCAATTTCCCAATCTGGTTCTGCTGGCATTTCCTCACGAGTTCTACGATAAAAAATTGAAACCTTTTCAGCTCCCAATCGCAAAGCTGAACGAGCAGTATCTAATGCAGCATTACCCCCACCGACCACTACAACTTTTTTACCTATCTTTGGAACCATATTGCGATAACCTGTAAGTTTTATTGCTTTTGAAGGGCAAACTGATGCGCATTTACCACACCCCTCACATGAATACTTTAAAACCTCTGGTTTCTTTTTATTAGGTTTACCATTAATTGGAGAGAGTTTTATTGCTCCGTAAATGCATGAAGATGCACAAAGACCACATTCACTACAAAGTTTTTTATCAATTGTTGCAATCGGAGTTGTGATAAGTTCGCCCAAATTAATATCTTTTAAAAAATCAATTGCTTGAAACACACCTTTAAGGTCTTCACCAGGAATATTCATCTTTTTTCCTTTTTGGGCACCAATTGCTAAAAATACTGCTTTATAACCACCTTTAAACAGATCAGATATCACTAAATCCTTGCCGACAGTTGTATTTAGATGTACTTTTACACCAAGATTTAGAATATCAGAAATTTCTCTTCTAAGAATCTCTTTTGGCAATCGAAATGTGGGAATACCAAACTTCATCATTCCCCCCAAGACTGGTGCACTATCAAATACAGTAACATGATAACCTTTCAAAGCTAAATCATGAGCAGCAGTAAGACCCGCAGGTCCTCCTCCAACAATTGCTACATTTTCAGCACGACTTGTAATAGGAGGTGTTTTTGCAACAGGGATTCTAAGCTCTAGATCACCAACAAATCTCTTTATATGGGCAATTTGAATTGGATCATCAATTTCATTACGAGCACAGACATTCTCACAAGGTCTATGGCAAATCCTACCACATATTGAAGGAAAAGGAAGACGTTCTTTTATAACTCTTAATGCTTCATAGAATTTTCCACGACTAACAAGGGTTACATAACCTGGTGCTCCTACTCCTGCAGGACAGGCATTTCTACAAGGATGAATTCCATGTTTGTCAATAGTAGCTTTAAGAGGGACTGCTTGGGGAAATGGAATATAAATTGCTTTTCTTATTCTTTGACCCATATCAAATTCATTTGGAAGTTCAACAGGACAAACCTTAGTACACTCATTACATCCAGTACACTTATCAATATCAACATAGCGAGGTTTCTTTCTAATTTTTGCTTTAAAGTTACCAATCTTACCATCAATACTTACTAGTTCAGAATAGGTCAAGAGTTCAATATTTGGGTGTCTTGCAACATCAACCATTTTTGGCGATAAAATACACATTGAACAATCATTTGTAGGAAATGTTTTATCAAGCTGGGCCATAGTGCCCCCGATACTTGGAGTTTCTTCAAGAAGATATACTTTAAATCCTGATTCAGCAAGATCTAGTGCAGACTGCATTCCTCCAATACCGCCACCAATTATTAGAACCGAACCTACTTTTTTAGCCATATCTGTCTTTTCCACCCTTTAATGCATCATTTTTAGAATTATTTTGCCTCCATTATTGCGTCTGTTACATCCTCAGGTTCAACACCTGGACTTTCAATATTTTTATCCTTATAGAAATCCTCAACCTTTGAAATAATTGCTCTTTCCTTTCTTTTTGTTTTTTTCAATTTATTTTCTAAACCATTGAGCTCGCCTTTTGGATAAAATTGAAAATCTCCAGAAATACCAATATTTTCAATAACATTTGATTTAATCTCCTGAGCTGTACGAATAAGTCCTCCACGAGCCTTGTAAATTGTATATAAAATTTCTACACCCTCACGAATCTTAACACCTTTCGGAATCCTTGGAGTCTTTTTATAAAGGAACTCATCAGAGTTAAACCAATGTTCAAGTTCTATCATTTTATTAATTGTATCTTTTGTAAGGGTTATAGGTTTTAGTTTTCCAATGAGTTTCTCGTAATTGTTAATTAGAGAAGTAACAACCTCATTTCTATCAGGCATTTTACCTAGTTCTCTTTTCATGGTAGTTAAATTTTCTTCCATCGACTTGTATATCTTATCTCTGAATTTTTCGTCAGGCACCTTCAATATTTTACTCATTATCTGATAATCAAAATCCATCAGAATTCCGCCAACAAAAACCATACTATCTCCAATATCACCACCGCCCTCACCAGCAATTTTTTTCTCGTTTTTAGTAATGATATCATTTTCCGGTCTGAACCTAGCTTCTATTCCGAAATCCTTATACGTATCACATGCAGGTTGTGAAAAATATGAAAATACTTCTTTTATGTTTCTCGGAAAGAGTTTATTTCCCTTTTTCCATATAAGTTGATAAAATATTTGGTTTTCATCAAGATAAGTCGCGCCTCCTCCCACTTCTCGTCTCATAACAGGAACTCCTGTCTTTTTACAATAATCAAGGTCAATTTCTTTTGTTACATCTTGGAAATAACCTATTGATGCTAAAGGAACCTTTGGAGAAACCACAACTAAACCTTCAAACCCCAATCTTGCAAGAGCATGAAATATTAACATAGATTGCTGACCTGGTAAATTACCAAGATTAAGAAGTTTTAACATATTCTTTTACTCCATATAACTTATCAATTTTTTCCAATAAAGGTTTTACTTTTACCTGATTTTGTTTAACAGCTAAATCTTTTTTAGGGTCAAGACCCATTGCTAAACCCAAAAGTTGGGGATAATAAAGAATTGGGATATTATAGACACTTTCAAAAGTGGATTCTATTGTAGATTGAAACTCATCATACATAATACTGCAGAATGGACAAATAAGAGTCATTGCATCTGCATTTTTCTCTTTAATATTTTCTAGTTTCTGTCTTGTCATTTTAACAGATGTCTCTTCATCAACTGCAAGAATGCCACCTCCACAACACTGAAGCTTATCTTTGTATTGGATAGAAGTTGCACCTGTTAATTCTACTAATTTATCAAGACTTTGGGGAAGTATTGGATCATCGAAACCATCAAATATTTTTGAGGGTTTAATATAATGACAACCATAATGTGGAGCAATTTTTATCCCCTTCAGAGGTTTTATAATAAATTTTTTTAATTTATCAAGGCCAATATCTTCATAAAGGACCCGCGCAAAATGTTTGACTTTGACTCCACCATTAAAATTATAACCTAATTCCTTAAGTTTTTCATTGATATACTTCATCTCATCTTTATTTTTTTTATCAGCAAAAAGTTTCTGGACTTCTGTTAAATATCCTCCACATGCACTACATAGGACAATTATATCTAACCCATTAGATTCGGCAAGAGCTAAATTTCTAGCTGCCATAACTAATGCAGAATTGTGATGAATACTATTAAGAGGAAAACCACAACATGCAAACTCTGGAATATCTACAAATTTTAAACCTAATTTTTCAGCTACTCTGCGGGTTGAAAGTTCATAGTTTATCCCTTTTACCGAGACTGTGCAACCCAGAAATAATGCATATTTTTGCTTAATCATCTTTATCACTATTTCTTATTACTTTTTCAATATCTGTTTTTTTCAGAACTTTCTTGACCTCAGGTATAGTTGGATTTAGCTCAGGTATTCCTTTTTTTAATCTTACAATATTTTCAAACTCACTAACTTCTAAGAGCCTACCAAATTTTTGTAAAATGTCGACTATGCTCTTCATTGGCATTGGAATATTTCCTTCTCTAACTGCAATATTTCTTACAGCAATCATCAAATTTGTAATTTTCACATCTCTTGGACATAATTCATAACAACTATAACAACCAGAACATAACCAAATAAAATCGCTTTTTAAAACTTCTTCTCGTAAGCCTAATAAGATCATTCTTATGATTTTTCTAGGATTGTATTTATCGTTTACAGAAAAAACAGGACATGTGACAGTACATGTACCACAAGAAAAACAACGCTTTATATTTTTACCACCAGGTTCTTTTGCAACCTCGAATTTAAAGCTAGAATCTAGCTCTTTCATCGTTATTGTTTTTTCTTTTAATAACGATTTTTTTTTAGTCATTCATACATCTCTTCAATTAATTGTGAGCAAAAAACTTATGATTCGCTCTTAGTTTATGTTAATTAATATATAGTGTATTGTGATTTTTCTTGATATTATATGCAAGTTATTAAATAATCCTATATTTAATAGTTTCTCCATGTATAAAATTAAGTTTAGATTTTAATCTTAATCTTAAGAGACGCTTTATTATAAAAATTTTAATAACTTGGTTTTACAATATAATAAATTATTGATTTTTTTATAAATATTAAAATTTACAAGATTATATTTTTTTATATATAGTATGTCATATAAATATTACTTTTATTAACAATAAGTTTCAAATAAAATCAACAAAAAATTTTAAATACTACATTTGTAATTTTAATATTGAATTATACATCTAAAAATTTAAATACTACTACAGGTATTAAATAATTAACTCATGTTAATTTATTGATAGTGAGGGAGAAAAATGATTGAATATAATTTAATAAAAAAGTATCTAATTCTTGGAATATTTGTACTATTTATTGGAGCAGCAATTGGACCTAGTATTAGCGGTTATGATCAAAATCTAAACATAAATACAATTAAGGAAGAATCAGCTAGAGCCCCTGATGACTATATAAATATTTATCTTAAGTTTAATGAAGGTAGTGGTAATACCGCAAGTGATTCTTCAGGCCATGATTACGATGGAACGATTTATGGAGCATCATGGGTTACTGGTTATTCTGGTTATGCACTTGATTTTGATGGTTCAAATGACTATATTAATTTGAATTCATATGCAAAAAATAATTTGGGTTTTAATAAAACTGATGATATAATTGTTTCATTTTATTTTAAATCAACAGATAACAATAGAGGAGTTATCTATAGTATGTGCAGAGGAGACGGTTATGGTTACAATCCGGGATTTCATGTGGCAATAGCTGCTAATGGCACAATAGAAGTTCAGATGTGGCGGTTAATGTGTGGAATATTAACATGGTCTAATACTAGTTGGAATGATGGTGAATGGCATTATGTTGAAGTTTATTATAATGGTATTACAGCAAGCCCACTTACATATATTTATGTTGATGGCACTTTAGATGGATTCTATGAAAAATATGTATGTGATTTTTACTCAGATAATTTTAAATATGCTCAGATTGGTAGAAATAGTCATGAATTAATTGATTATTTTGATGGAACTTTAGATGAATTTAAAATTATAAAATATGCTGGTGGTAATCAACAAGATCCACCAATAATTGATGGTCCAACGGATGGTGAAGTTAATATTGAATATGATTACACATTTACCAATGACGACCCTGAAGAAGACCCTGTATTTGTACAAATAGATTGGGGAGATGGAGATGTAACTGATTGGTCAGAAGAAGAAATTGGATATGGTGAATCTATAACTTTATCACATAAGTATCATACAGAAGA
>LSSG01000079.1 GCA_001595915.1 Thermoplasmatales archaeon SG8-52-3 | reverse complement strand
ACATCTGGATATATATCTGAAAATACAATGGTGTAAACAGTAGCAGGGTCATCTAAAATAAATATTTTATTGTTTTTCCTCCAAATCATATCTGCAGATATTGTTCTTGGTCCTGTATTTATTGCAATTTTTGCCTGGGGATATTTATCATCTGTTTCGATATATATCCAATCTGCTTTATTGACAGTTATAGTTGTTGTTGCAATTTCTTGGTCTAAATCTAAATCGATATCATAATCATTAATTGGTACGTAACTATAGGTTAAATTAACAATCTCATTTGAGGTAGCTGACCACATAAATTCAGGTATTTTTCCATCATCAATTGATAACAAAAAGTATGTATTTCCGTTAATAGTAACACTACCGTCTTGAACTGGTATTAGAATGTTATTTGGGTCAATAAATTTGTCAACAATAGAATCTCCATCGGTATCATAACCAAAAAAAATCTCAGTTAGTTCAATACTGTAATATTCTTCAATTTTATGTATTATTACAATATTTGTTTTTTTGACGATAGCCTGTTCTACTTTTGCATGGGTAGTAGTGCTACCTGTGTTTCCATCGTTGTCAGTTACTGTTAATTTAATTGTATAATCTCCACTACTGGTATAAACATGACTTGTTGTTTTACCAGAACCTGTTGTCCCATCACCAAAATCCCAGTTGTATTTGGTAATATCGCCATCTAAATCAAAGCTTTTTTCTGCTGAAAGGTCATATTTCATTGCTACAACACCAGAATAAGGTCCATCTGTTATTGCGAATGGATTTTTAGTATCGTTTTGATTTCCCATTGTATCTGTTGCATATATAATACAGTACACTCTGTTAAATGATTCAACTAGTTGGATATTTTTTTCATAAATGTCGTCATCTTTACTATCCATTTTGACAGTAATCTGGTCACTATTTCCATACCAATATTGTATTATTACATCCTGAACTTCCAAATTATCTGTTATTTTTGCATTGAATGTAAATTTATTTGGCATATTATCTGTTGATGCTCCATATTTTTTAATAACTATTTTTGGAGGCTCATTATCTACAATATTTACACTTTTTTGAGATGTTGTAAGAGAATTTCCCCATTTGTCAGTTACATGGAAAACATATACTAAATCATCAGTGCTTCTATCAAGTATTACAGAGGTTTCAAAATAGTTTTGATAAACATTTGTAAGGGTGTTATTACCTCCTTTGTTTTTGTGACTCCATTGTACCTTTACGGTCAAACCTTGAGTGCTTTCTTGATTATCTGTTATAATTGCTTTGAAAGTAAATTTCTGCGAGGGAGATCCAGTTGAAGGAGTTTCATCTATTAATTTTGGAGGTGTTCCTTTATTTATATAAAAAGAATTATTTGTAGAAATTACCCAGTTTCTTGGGTCTTTTGCTGCAATATAAAATGAGTATGATCCAACTGGTGAGAATTGTTTATTGCAAAAAAAGGTATTACCATTTTTGTTCTGTGTTATTGATATGTTATTTGCTTCACCATAAGGATCAGTGTAATTTAGATAAACTTCTTTTATTTCTGTATTATCTGTAATTGTTATTGATATGTAGGTATATTTTCCAATTGTTTGATAATTTGGAGATACTTGTGGTATACCAATATTTGGAATTATTACATCAAGTAAAGGTCCATTATCTTTGTTTGCAGCATAAATTGTATATGCGCTATCAGCAATACCATCTCCATTACTATCCATTGCACCTTCACTTACTTCGTCAAAATCATCCCAATAATTACCATATATATTAGGACCGCCAACAATATTTGTTCCATTTGTTTTTGTTGTGTACCAGTTATTACTTCCAATACTCTTATCAATAGCATTTTTTGTATTATCGTGGAAATAATTATTATAGATTAAGTTTTGTAATGTAAAATAATCTAGTCTTATACCATATTCAGAATTACTTGATATTTCGTTTTTATAGATTTGATCTAGAGTTGAATTTGATAGACTTATTCCATCTTTTAAATTTTTGTATACTATATTTTGTGAAATAACATTGTTGTCATCTGCAAATAAAAATATACCATGCTCTTCATTTGATTTAATAATACTATTCAATATTTCATTACTAGATCCAACAACCATAATTCCATATTTACTGTTACTAACGATTATGCTGCTATTTATTTTGTTAGTACTTGAATTTTCTAATCGAATTCCACTATCAGAATTGCTATAAATATCATTATTATTCAGTGTATTATGATCACAATGATCATTTAGATATATTCCATTTTCATCGTTTTTTGATATATTATTATCTAATATTGTATTATAATTACATGTTTCATTTAAAAATAGCCCATTTATATTATTATTTTTTATTGGATTATTATTCTGAATTGTATTATATGATGAATCATGTAAAAATAAACCATTTGAGTTACTTATAATTGTATTGTATGTTATTTCGTTATAATCTGAATTGTTTAGTTGAACTCCATTTCCACTATTCCCTGATATTACATTATCATAAATAATATTATTATTACAATTTTTAATCAGAATTCCTTGCTTTCCACTTGTAATCTTATTATCTGTAATTATAGCATTTCCTGAGTTTATTAAAATCATTGAATTATTTTCAATATTTCCTGAATCTCTTATGGTAAAATGACTTATATTTACATACTTTGCAGAAATATTTATTACATCTCCACTATCTTTACCATCGATAAATGTAGTATTTTTCTCCTCACCAAAAATATCTAGTTGATGAGTAATTGTTAAGTGTTCATTATAGGTTCCTGCATATACTACAATTCTATCACCAGCAGATGATGCATCTATTGCATCCTGGATGCTATCAAAATGATCAATCTGCCATCCTGGTGTAGAATTATCATAATCGTCATCTACGTAGAATTTTGGTAAAATACCTGCTCTGTAATATTCAATTTTATTTTGTGAAAATAAACAATTTGCTATTAGTAATATAAACAATAGTATAACAAATGATTTAGATTTCATCCCATCGGCCTACGTATGTAGTTGCATATACTGGATATATTATTACATTAAAAATATTCCTATAATATCAGTAATTATATGTCATTTTTTATTAGATTATAGATTTTATCTTTTTGGTTTATGGAAGATTTATATATACCAATCTATATTTAACATATAAGGGAGGTACGAAAATGAGAAAAAAGATAATATGTATTTTGTTTTGTACGTTGTTAATTTTAGCTGTATTACCAACTCAAGGTTCAACATTTGTAAAAATTTTGCAAGAAAATGAAAAAAGTAATGAATTTCTATATCAAAATGATGTTTTAATACCACCAATTATTAAAAGTACTGGTTTTGATCGAAGTCCTGCTCCTGGTTATTACGATTTAAGTGAATATATGATTGGAACTGTTGCTATTGGTATGATTTTTTTAGAGAGTGATGGAACAGGTGATCCAAGTACTGAAGATTGGACCCAAAATGAGAAGGATACTGCATTAGGTTCTTTAGGTATTGGTGGAGGTAATGCTATGTGGAATAGTTGGTTCAATTCTGAAAATTTGTACAAGCACAATCTGATGTTTTATGGTGAGGTTCAGACCATTAATATTTCTTATGAACCAATTATTCATCCTACTCCTTTTACTAATGGTTATTGGGAGGAACAATGGGTAAATGAGTCTATGGCAGAAATAGGATATACGAGTGGTGATTGGATAAGAAGAGTGAGAGATTATAACAATTATCTTAGAAACACAACTGAAACTATACCTGGTTATTATGGTACTGATTGGGCTTTTACTGTTTTTATTATTGATAACAGTAACGATGCAGATGGTTACTTTTCAGATGGTTATCATGCCTATGCCTATCTTGGTGGACCTTTCACAGTTTGTCCACATCTAAGACCTGGTGGTCCTCCTGGACCTACTTTAAGAGAAGTATTTGCTCATGAATTAGGTCATATATTTTATGCAACTGATGAATATAATGGTAATACTGATTATAGTGGATATTTGAATGCTGCAGATGTTGAAGGTTCAGGATGTATAATGGATAATCTCGCCCTTTGTATTTCAAGTGGTTCAAAACAACAGGTTGGTTGGAAGGATTCAGATTCTGATGGTATAGCTGACATTTTAGATACAGACCCGGATACAACTTTAAATCCTTATTCTCCAGATCCAACATCTGATCCCACACCTACTTATACTGGATCGGCAACTGTAGTTCCATCTCAAAATAATAATCCAAATGGGCCTGGAAATGATGTTACCTTAAATACAATTGCCTTGGTACAATATAGGGTGGATGGAGGAACATGGAGTTATGATGTAACTCCAGATGATGGAGATTGGGACGAAGCAGTAGAATCTTTTTCTTTTACTACAATTCCTTTATCTGAAGGAACACACACAATAGAAGCTCGAGCAACCAACAGTGTTGGAAACTTCGACTCAACTCCTGGATCAGATACGATTACTATTGTATCTGGAAATCAACCCCCAGATAAACCTGCAATTCCGAGTGGACCACCTTCAGGAAAGATATTGGTAAAACTTACATATTCATCATCTGCAAATGATCCTGAAAATGAACAAATTTATTATTTGTTTGATTGGGGAGATGGTTCAAACAGTGGATGGGTTGGACCTTATAATTCTGGTCAGACTGGTAGCGCAAGTCATATATGGACTTCTCAAGGTACTTATCAGGTTAAAGTAAAAGCAAAAGATATCAATGATAATGAAAGTGTGTGGTCTGATTCTTTTACTGTCAACATACCACGGTCAAGAGAAAATCAATTTACCTCGCTTTTAATAATTATTAAAAATCTTTTAACTAAAATACCGATTATAAGATATGTATTGGAAATTTAATTCCAATTTTATTTTTTTTTATTTTGAAAATAATTTTATTTTCTAATAGTTATATTTATTAACAATTGTTAAGGAAATATTTATATTAGTTTATTTTATTAGATTATATAATTTTTAATAAGGGGGAAAAAATATGTTAAAGAAATTATTTGTAATTTTTATTTGCACAATTATAATTACAACAATATTACCAGTAGTCGCTATAAATATCAATGAGAAAAAATATTTTGATCCGATCATAAAATTAAATAATGATATTGATTGGTGGCCAATGCAAGGTCATGATCCTCAACATACAGGTTTTTCTAAATCAGGAGCTCCTGATGTAAATAAATTAAATTGGAGCTTTGACACAGATTCAAACATTAGATTTTCATCATCAATCGTTGTCGAAAATAAACTTTATATTGGAACTGGTGAAATAGGATCATTGTATCTCTTTGATTTTAATGAGATAAAAAATAAACCTGTAATTGGCATGTATAATAAATATTGTGAAAAGACCTTTGCTGAAACTGGAGGAATTTTTTGTATTGATACAATCACAGGTATGAAATTATGGGACTTTGTAACACAAGGTGCGGTATCTTCAACACCTGTTTTTTACAATGGATATGTATATGTTTTAACGTCAAGCTCTGAAACATATGAGGGTTACCTATATTGTATTGATGCAGAAACTGGTTTAAAACAATGGAATTTTACTTATACAAATTTAATTACTACACCAATAATTGATAATAACAATTTATATGTTACAATAGCCGATCCACATACAGGTTATGGGAAATTATTGTGTTTGGATCCTTCAGATGGGGCAGAAAAATGGAACCATTCAACTGGATATTATAATTTTGCAATGTACTCTGCTCCAGCTGCATATAATAATAGAGTTTGCTACGTCTCAATTAATTCTTCTGATATTGAACTGCATAGTGTTGATGCAATAACGGGTGAGGATCAATGGACAATTTTTTTAACAAAAATGGAAATAGGCTTGATTGTATCATCTCCTGTAATAGTTGAAAATAGAATATTTGTAATGAGTTTGGAATCATATTTATCAAACGAAACAGTTTATAGTGTACTTTTTTGTATAGATGCAGAGGATGGAGATGTTTTATGGAAATACGTTATGAAAGAAAATGATATTTCTTTATCCTCGCCAGCAATAGCTGATGATGTTGTATATTTTTCATATGTTGAAAATTATTGGGCGTATGGTGGAATTGCATGTCTTAATATATCTGATGGAGAAATCATTTGGGATCAAAAACTATATTATGATTTTTTTACTGTTTCTTCACCATCAATTGCTGATGAAAAACTGTTCATTGGTAGTATGAATTTATTGGAATATAAAAGTTTTTTAAATTGTTTTGATATTAATTCAAGTGCGCTTCTCTGGAGATATTCAATAGGTGAATTAGCAATGGTTGATTCTTCTGCAGCAATTGCTAATGAAAAGGTTTATATAGCAAATTATTTTGGAACTATTTTTGCATTTATAGATAATACTCCACCAAATACGCCTGTTATTGATGGTCCATTAAAAGGAAAACCAGAAAAATCCTTGGATTATAGTTTTTATTCTATAGATTCCGATGGGGATAAAATTGCTGAATATATAATTAATTGGAGTGATGGGACTGGTGAACAAATTATTACTGGTCCATTTACATCTGGTGAGCAAGTTATTGTAAATCATACATGGAAAGAAAAAGGAATCTATATTATAAAAGCTAAATCAAAAGATTCTTTTGGTGATGAGAGTAACTGGTCACATTTTGAGGTAAATATACCAAGAACAAGAACAAATTTTAACCCATTGCTTTATTGGTTGTTTGAACATTTCCCATTGCTGGAAGGACTGCTGAGATTTATAAAATAGATTTTGGTTAAATAGAAGAAATTAGTGGGCCTGCCCAGATTTGAACTGGAGTCTCTAGCTCCCAAAGCTAAAAGGATCGACCAAGCTACCCTACAGGCCCAAATGTTTTTTTGGTAACATAATCTAATATTTAAAAACTTTTATGAAAGATTAATTGTTTCTATTTTTTTAATGGATTTCAAATTCGATAAACCTTCACATATATTTGCTCTTATACTATTACTGATTAGTTTTATATTAATTTTTATTCTTCCAATATTTACTTTTATTATATCTATTGATACAAATGAATTGCTAGATACAATTGATATACCTGAAATTGTAGCGGTTCAAAGTCAATTACTTGTTATAGCAATTTTCATTTTGGTGCCATTTGCTTGGTATTATATTGTAAATAAATCAAATTTTAAAGATATAAAATCTAGGATTAAACTTGTTAGTCAAAATATTGACAAAGCATTTCTTTGGGGAATATTAGCAGCAATTATAATTTTTGTTGTTATATTCATTATTGAAATAATTTTGATTTCATC
The DNA here is from genome assembly GCA_001595915.1 of Thermoplasmatales archaeon SG8-52-3. Taxonomy (GTDB): domain Archaea; phylum Thermoplasmatota; class E2; order DHVEG-1; family DHVEG-1; genus SG8-52-3. The sequence continues at coordinate 25,088 of LSSG01000079.1, read as the reverse complement.
AGGATTTGAACAACAAGATTTAAGTAATTTTCCTGAACTTCAAAAGCTTTTTTCATGGCCTGTTATGTTTTTTTTAATTGCAATTCAACCAATAGGTGAAGAGATTTATTTTAGAGGCTTTTTATTTGACAAATTAGAAAATTATGCAGGAGGTCCTTTTGCAGTTATTATAACTGCTATACTTTTTGGAATAGCTCATATGTCTTATGGCAAGGAGATTCCAGTAATAATGATAATTATTATGGGTTTAGTTCTTGGTTTTATAGTTTACAGAACAAAAAACCTCTATTCCGCAATAATTGCACATATTGTATTTAATGTCTCTAGCTTTACTCTTGCTTATTTAGGTATGGAATTATTAAATGAGACATCGTTAATTCTTTAAAGTTGATTTATATCCCATATCAACATTGTAATGGTGAATATATGAAAAACCAAAGAACATTTGTTATGATTAAACCTGATGGAGTACAGCGTGGACTTATTGGTGAAATAATTAACCGTTTTGAAAAAAAAGGATTAAAAATTGTTGCAATGAAATTTGTTTCTGTTTCAAAAAAACTTGCCGAACGACATTATGGTATTCATAAAGGAAAACCCTTTTTTCAACCAACTGTGGATTATATAACATCTTCACCAGTAGTTGCTATTGTTTTTGAAGGAATTGATGCTATAAATATGGTTAGAAACATGATGGGAAAAACAAATCCCCAAGATGCAGCTATGGGGACGATTCGTGGTGATTATGGTCAATTTATAGGTAGAAATATAGTTCATGGTTCTGATGGTCCTGATACTGCCGAGTTTGAGATAAATCTATGGTTTAAGCCAGAGGAAATTTCAAATTATAAAAAAATTGATGAGCAATGGTTAACTGAATAATGTTATATTTTTTAGGTATTCCGTTGGCTTTATAATGAGTTAAAGTATATTGCTTTTTATATGTCTTTTGACAGAAAAACTCTTGTTATTCCAGATCAAACTAAATTTGAAGAACACACCATTGTAACCTCTGGAGATGTTGTGATTGGTGACCGATGTTTGATAAATTTCGGTATTAAAACTAATGGAAGAATTTTTATTGGAGAACATGTAATTATTGATGGAAATCTTGAGTCAAATAATGATATTAGAGTAGATATCTTTTCAACGGTTGGTGGTGATGTTAAAAGTGGTGGAAATGTTTATTTTGGAGAAAAAGTAAATGTTAAAGGTAAACTTTCACTAGATGGAGATCTTGATGTTGGAGACAGTGTTGAGATCGAAAAAGGTTTTGAAGCAAAGGGTTGGATTAATATACGTAGCCCAATACCGATTGTTATATATATCTTTATATATCTTTTACAACTTCTAAAAATGGGTCATAGTGAAGAAATTGATCGCATTCTTGAAGAAATCGAAGAAAATGAAGGAGATACAATACCGATTTCTGAGACATTTCTTTTTATACCTAATAATTCAATAATTGGAATTCAAAAATCTAGGATTGATTATAACCTACGAGTTGGTAAAAGATCACGTCTTTTAGGAAATTACGATGTAAAAGGAAATGTTTTTATTGAAAATAATTCAATAATTCATGGTACATTAAAATCATTAGGAGATGTCTTTTGTGATAAAAAGACAACAATCCAGGGAAATATAAATTCAAATGGTGATGTAAAAATTGAGGATAAGGCAGTTGTTGCAGGAAATATATCTGGAAATAAGATTTATCTTGCAAAAACATCGACAGTAAACGGTGAGCTTTTTGCTAAAAACGGAATATCATTTATGGCTCCTTCAAAATTAAAAACTGAAGAGAAGGTTAAAAGATTTGAAGCAGATGCAGATATTGTTGAAGAAGTTGGGCATATGTTGGAGTAAAATATTATGAGTATGCAGATAGGAATAGTTGGGAAACCAAATGTTGGTAAATCTACTTTTTTTAATGCTGCAACAGATGCTCATGCAGAAATTGCAAATTATCCTTTTACAACAATTGATGCAAATAGGGGCGTTATGTATGTAAATAAACCTTGCCCTTGTAAAGAATTTAATGTAAAATGTACTCCACATAATTCCAAATGTATAAATGGTACACGATTTGTTCCAATAGAGGCAATAGATGTTGCAGGGCTTGTCCCGGATGCATTCAAAGGGAGAGGCTTGGGAAATAAGTTTCTAGATGATTTAAGACAGGCACATGCATTAATTCACATAGTTGATTCCTCCGGTAGTACAGATGCAGAGGGAAATCCTTGTAATGTTGGTTCTTATGATCCGATAAATGATGTAGAATTCTTAGAAAAGGAAATCAACTATTGGATGATGGGAATAATAAAAAAGAGCTGGGAAACAGTTGCAAGACAATGCGAGTTAGAAGGAAAGAAAATTGAATTACTACTTGGAGATAAACTAACGGGTTTAGGAGTTAAAGAGGAGCATATCTATAATGCAATAAGGACTTTACAGATTGATAGTAGTAAACCGTCAAGTTGGTCGGATGAAGATTTACTAAAACTAACAGATCATGTAAGAAAAATAAGCAAACCAATGCTTATTGCATTCAATAAGTGTGATTCAGCACCTGATGAATTTCTTGCTAAATCAGATGAACTTAATAAAAAAAATTATATTGTGGTTTTATGTAGTGCTGAATCAGAACTCGCACTTACAAATGCATCAAAAAAGAATCTAATAGATTACAAACCAGGTAGCAATGATTTTAATATCTTAAATGAGACAGATCTAAATGAAAAACAATTGAAAGCTTTAGATTTTATTAAATCAAATGTTTTAAAAAAATTCGGTTCAACTGGTGTACAAAATTGTGTAGAAAAAGCAGTAGAAATGCTGGATTTAATAGTTGTTTACCCAGTTGAAGATGAAACACATCTAACAGATAAAGAAGGAAGAATTCTACCTGATGCTTATTTCATGAAACGAGGAAGTACAGCTAAAGATCTGGCTTATAAAGTTCATACAGACCTAGGTGATCATTTTATTAGAGCAATTGATGCAAGAACTCATCGAGTAATAGGTGCTGATCATGAACTAAAAGATGGAGATGTAATAAGAATTGTCTCTGATGCCTAGATTTCTTTTTCTGTTTTTCCCTTTTTTCCACAATTAGGACATGTTATTTTTTGAGTATTTTTTTCCTTATTATATGGAAAAATTTGATTACATCCAGGACATTTTAAACTAAAAATCTTATTTATCTTATTACCTTTTTTTTCAAGTTGAATTTTTTCAGTTTGAAAAACAACTATTGAATTTCCATTATTAGCTTCTACTTTATTATTATTTTTTTCATCCTTTTTTTCTGATTTTTTTAATTTCATATCAGATTGTTTTCTCTCAATTGCAGAAGATAAAGCTTTTTCAAAATGTTCTGATTGTCGAATTTCATCAGATTCTTCTATTTTTTCCTTTTTTTCTTTATGGGGAAAAGGATCCTTTAAAATATCTTTTTCTTCTAGTTCATTCTCATTTTTCTTATCATTTATTTCTCGTTCTTCTACTTTATCTTCAATATCAGTTTTATCTGAGGTAGGTTCAATTTTTATAGCAATATCTCTTTCTTGCTCTGGAGGTTTTTCATCAAAATTATCATTATTTTTTACAATCTCCTTTTTTTCTAATAGTTCATCTATTTCAGCAATTTTCAAGTCCATATCAGAATTTATGGTAGTTTTAATATTTTCTGATTCTTTTAATTTATCTCTCAATTTTTCTTCAATATTTATATCTGGTAGTTTTTGTTCTTCGATTTCTTTAACATCACCATTTTTTTGTAAGGGTTGTTTTTTATACTGTTTTATAAAATCCGTAGTTAGATTTAAAGAATATAATCCAGAAAAAATTAATAAGATTATGCTAAAAATAAATTCTATATAAGGATAGGCAAAAGGATATTGTATCATTGAAGCTGTAATGTAATCAATTTCATCAATAGATCTTGAAAACATAATTTGAAAATAAATGATAAAAATTAACAATGAAAATATTAAAAATGAAATTATTAAATTTAATATTTCAATAATTTTTAATTTTTTTACTAACAAATAACTAATTAGTAAAATAAATGAAATCAATGTTATTAAAACTAATATCCAAAATAAAATATTGATATTGCTTAGACTTTTTGATAAAATAAAAATATCAGTGTTAGAACTACCTTTCATCATTTCATAGTTTAAATGTAAATTTCCTTTTACAAAATCATTTTCCTCAATTGAAATCCATGGGAGAAAAGAAATTAAAATTAGACATAAGATACTTAATAATATAATCCAAATTATTCTATTCCTAGCTTTTTTAACAGTTTTAATTTCCATTATATATTACTCCCAAATCTATAAGATACTTCAGATCTTTTTGATTTTTTTACGTTAAATTGATTAACTGCTCTATTTAGATATATTTTCATAAAAACTAGTCCAATACAAAACAAAACAAATGAGATCAAGATTGAAAAATAAGGCATTAAAAAGAAAATTCTAAGTCTATTAAAACCCATAGCAAAAATGAAAGGTTTATTTAATTCAAAAAATAAATGTGAATCCAGAAACTTTAAATTTATTGATAATAAGTATATACTTAGAATCATTAAAAAAACTATAAAAAATGATTGAACAATTGTATTAGTCTCGTCAGAAAAGTCCTTTTTTCTATCTATCAAAATGTAAATTGTAAAAATAATTCCAATTAAAGCTAATATAATAAAAATATAAATTGTAATCCTTGGCGAATTTATTAAATCATTTTTTGTAACTCCAAAATAATAATCACTATTATGGCTACAATTATTACAACTGGATTCAAAAATATTATTTATTTCCTCAGGCTCTATTAAGTCAAATCTAATATCATTATATGAAAAATATTCTTCAATTGAACCAAGGTCCGTTTCATAATATATGTACATTAAAGGCAAAAAATTAATAAATAATAGACCAATTATAGCAATAAAAGTTATAACTAAACCTATTTTCATGATAGGTTTTTTTGCAATTACCGGCTCTTCCTTTTTTATAGTTGGACCTTTTTTTAATAATTCAGCTTTTTTGAATGATTCATCTAAAATTTTTTCTTTTGAAATATTACTTTTTTTTTCTTCGTGTTTCTGTGGTTCTTCTGTTTTATCCTCTTCTCCTTCAGTCATTTCCTCTCCTGCACCCAAGATTAAATTAAAATTATACTATTAAATCTTTTGAAAACTTATAGATTCTTAATAATTTTATAATGTGCATATGCATCTGTTTTATATCTGCATATTTATCTGCGAATTACCTTTTTTATATCTACCAAGTATATCAATTCATTGGGATCACTTGCCTTAGTTATTTTTATTTCTCGGAGAAGAAATATGCCACGCAGAAGAAACCATCTTAACAATAGGATAAGATTCATCGATAAAAAAATTCCATTTCAGGATATTCCTCTAAAAACTATAAAAGTTACAATACATGCATTAAGATGGGTATTTCTATTGATATTTTTATTTATAACAGTTGGAATATTTGTTTTATTTTTAACAGGTGGAGATAACTATTTTCAGATAATTATTGGTTATAGTATAGCAGGATTCTTTACATTTTTCATGGGTTATTTTGGTTGGTTATTGGCACAGGGAATAATAGAAATGATCACAGGAAAAACATATAAAACAGATCATCATGTTTCATATTACTTTAGAAAATACAAAAAACACAAATATTAGGCTAATTTTTTTATTTGATTTGATAATTACAATAATTAATTATTTCAAATAATATAGGGTGATAATTTCTGATAATATTTGATAATCATTTACATCTTAGACGAGATGGCCGGTATTTAGAAGCTGTTAAGGAATTTAAATATTCTGGAGGCACTCATTTTGTTTTATGTCAGCTTCCAATGACTAATTTGGTAATCCAAGAAAAAGGTTATTTGGATTGTTATAACGAAACATTGAAAATGGCAGAAGAAATTAGATTAAAAATTGAAATCGGTGTTTTTGTTACTGTTGGCCCTTATCCTGTCGATTATTTAAGATTAGTTGAAAAATTTGGAAGAAAAAATACAATATCGATAATGAAAAAGGGAATAGATGAAGCTGCAAAATTATGTGAAGAAAAAAAATCAATTGGGATTGGGGAAATTGGTAGACCACATTTCAAAGTAGATAGACAAGTTTTGGATGATTCAAATGAAATTCTTTTTTATGGGATGCAAAGAGCAAAAGATGTAAATGTTCCAGTTATAATTCATTCTGAAAGTACCACACCTAATCATTGTAAGGAACTTGCAGAATTAGGTAAAAAAGCTGGATTACCTGCTCATAAAATTATTAAACATTATTCTCCACCTTTAATTTTAGAAAATGAAAACTTTGGAATAATGCCTTCAGTTTTAGCAAGTAAAAAAAATGTTATTGCGTCAATTAAGAAAGGAACAAGATTTATGATGGAAACTGATTATATTGACGATCTTCGAAGACCCGGAGCAGTACTTAGTCCAAAGACTGTTCCTAAAAAAACATTAGACCTTATTGATAATTGTTTACTATCTGAAAAACAGGCTTATATTATACACAAGCAGAATCCAGAAAAAACTTATGATATTAATTTAAACAAATAGAGTTTTAAATAAATAGTTTATTTGAGGTTGTTGATATCAATGAAACGAAAAAAAAAGTTATTAGAAACACGAACATTATTTTACATTTTAATTGTAATTGTTATTATCGGGGGAGCATATCTTGTTGTTACGAATCTTCCTCCTGAGGAAGAGTACTTAACTCCTGAAGATGTCTTGGCAAATAAAGATACTTATTTGAATCAGATTATTACTGTTAGAGGTTATTATGAAATAACTGATTTTCCAGTCATTGTTTCAATATTGACAACAACTGAAGGTAGAACTGAATTAAGAATTGATTATTCAAATATTGAAAATGCTACTGATCTTTTATTTGAAGATGAAAAATACGACTTTACAGGAGAACTGAAAAAACAAGATACCCCTACTGGATTTGATGTTATTCTTGTCTTAAATAAAATTAATAAGGTATAAAATCAATTTTTTTTTTATCCAATATATTTTAATTCTTCTGATTTATCCTTTGAAAGTCCTTCCATTTCTTTCAATTGATGGGCAATATGCTCTATTTCTTTTGCCTTTTTCTCAAGTGCTGCTAGATTTAACTCTATCTTTGTTATTTTTATTAGAATCTTTAAAACTGCTTTTGCGCTTTTTGGATCTACCAGATAACCTGGTGTTTCTCCCATAAAACATGTTCCTTGCATTCCTCTCATCTTTCCAAGACCTAAAAGTAAACCACTGGCTCCGACAATTCCTCCACCTGGTTCATTTTTCTTAAAAACAGCCCCATATTTTTTCATTGTTTTGACAAGGGATTTTTCAGTTGTTGCACATAAAACCTTTGGTTCCCTTATCTCATGACCAAGACCATATCCACCAAGTGTATACATCTCTTTTACGCCATATTCTTCTGCAATGTCAAGAATTTTCTCAACTAGCTCATATTGTCCCTGTGAAGAAAGACCTTGATAATCACCAGTAAGTAATATTAAATCTCTCTGCCCTCTCTTTTTTGCTTTCCAAAAATAAAACTCATTATTGACAAGGGCAATTGTACCATCTGTGTTTATAAAAACCTGTGGAGGAAAATCTTTACTATAAAGTTCTGCAAATTTTGTGGCATTAACGCTGTCTATTAAATGTTCTACAGCAAGTTTTCCTACATTTCCAATTCCTGGTAAACCTTCTATCAGTATTGGATTGTTAAGTTTAGGTTTTTTTGATACATATTTTACAGTTACATAATCCATTTTATTCACCTTTATTTAATTTTTTTAATTTCCTCCTATACTCACCATAATGGTCTTGTGGAGAAAATCTTGGAGGATTTTTAGATATTGTTTTTATTTTACATATTTCACATAGTTCATTTAATGTATAATTTTTACAATTCTTACAATAAAGTAAATTTGACATTTACTCCTCTAATTTTCGATGAAATTCGCAATCTCCGTAGTGCTTTTTTATTGATACTTTAATTTTATCAACAGCTTTCTTCATTTCATCTTCTGCAATTTTATAGTCAGGAGCCTTAACTGTTATCAAATATTGAGGTGCACCAATATATTTAATCTTGATCTCAACATCTTCAAAATTACTATTTTCAGCATCTTTTAATATGGATTTTATATGATTAATACCATCTGGAAGCCATGAAGTTACATTTATATAACCCTTAATGTCAACGAATGGAATAGAAATATTTGTTTTTGCAACTCCCTCAAAAACTTTTAACCATTCTCCTTTAAAACCATCCTTTTTCAATGTTTCAATATCATATGCAGCTTCTTCGAATGCAGCATATAAAGTGACATATTTTTTTATTAAATCATCAGCAAATTCTTTGTAACATTGTTCAACATTTTTTCCAATTTGCTTTGCAACCATCTCGAGAAGTTTCTCTGATTTTTGAGAATTTTTCCATAACTGTATTTTATCTCTTTTTTGATGTTCATTTACTCTTTTTAAGGATAAATCAATATGATCTTTAGCACTATCAACATGCATTACTTTACAAACAACTTTTTGTTTTTCCTTAATATGGTTACGGATTCTTTTAACCCATCCTGTTGCAATCTCAGCAATGTGAATAAAACCCTCTTTTCCGGGATACTCATCAAGTGAAATAAAAGCTCCAAAATTTTGAACTTTAACAACAGTACCAACTATAAGTTCTCCTTCTTCCGGGTACTCTTTCTTAATCATTATAAAAAACCTTTATTTACTCAATTGTTTCTAATATTTCTCCCTTTATTTTTGCTTTTCCACCTGCAGGTATTGCAAGTTTACTACCACAAATATGGCAAGATACTATTGTGCTTGCTTTATTAAACAAGACTTGTTCATTTTCACAGTCTTTACATCTTACCTTTATAAATTTACTTTCAGGTTTTTTCATTATTTATTCACCTATATCAAATTTTTTTGCCCTTTGTGTTGGCGGCTGATGACTCTTTTTGCATTCTGAACATGTTAGTTTCATAGCAATTCTTCTACTGGTTTTTTCTCTACCTTCAGGTTTTGGTCTAGGAAATCCTCTATAACCCGACATTACACGACGGAATCTTCTTTGACCTTGTTTGAGTTCACTAGCCTTCCTCTTTTTTACTTTCTCAACATTATGAATAGTATGTTTTTTACATGAAGGACAGTATGTCTTGATTTTTCTTGGTTTTTCCATATGCAACTCCCTTGATATGATTTTAGAGTTGAAATGTAATAAGCAGGTAATATAAAAATGTAAGCTAATTGTTTATTTTCTTTACAATTCCTCTTCTAGATAACATTTCATACATATCTTCTGGTACAGATAATATATCATTTTTTCTCAGATTATACCTTTTTTCATTTGTTCCAATGAACTCAGGTATATCCTCAATTACTCTAACAATAGGATTTGAATTGCTCAGTTTTTCCTCTAATTTCTTAGGTTTTACCGGTTCTTCTTCAGGTTCGATTTGTTTTTTTTCAGTTGAATCCTTTTTTAAGAATATATTACGTGTTGTTTTTAATATGTCTATTATTGAGTCAAAAAGATTTTTCTCTATGTCTATCATGTTTTTAATTTCTGGACTTCCCCCTCTACCTTTTGTAATTGCTGCAAATAATATTTTTTTTTCCCTTAATTCATAAATATTTATTGCGATTTTTTGTATATTTTGACTTTCCTCATTTAATAGTGTTTGTTTTTGTGAGGAAGATTCGTTTTTAAGTCTGTTTTTAAGATCTTCTATATATTTAGATATTTCAGAATATAAAGTGGATTTTATTTCTGTTAGTACTGGTGAATTTTTTTCTTTCTGTTGAATTTCTCTTAAAGTTCTATAATTAATCTCATCTTCATGCATTTTTTCAGACCCATTAAACAACTTTTATTCAATAATTTTTGCCTTTTTCCTTCCAATCAAAAAAACAGCCAAATATGTTGGAACTTCTTGTATTTCTGGGTTTAGTTTAAAATCTTCATCTTTTATTGTAATATTGAATGGTTGATCTAACTCAATTTTAACTGGATCATCTGGTAGAACAACTGCATCTTTTAATGGATCAAATTCCATTAAACTTTCAAGCAATATTTTTTCAACTTTAAAACCAGTTTTTCTATGTAGAGATGCAGGAAGTCTAATAAGGCGCTTTACATCACAGGTTACAGGTTCATCTGTTTCTCCAGCAGACATTGATACAGCAGTTTTTCTTAAGGCGCTATTTAAAAAAAACTTTCTTATTGTTTTTGATTGGTCTAGCCTTCCTTCTCTGATTCTTTTTATTCTCTCTTCTGATAGATCGTCTAAAAGTTTTTCGGCATCGTTTTCTTTTACTCCATATTCCTTTAATTTTTCAATTGGATTATTACTTTTTTTAATCTCATTAACTATCTCTATTATGCCTCTACTTACTCTCCCTCGCCATCCAGGTTCATCAGGTTTCGGCATTTTTAGTGTTTTTCCACTTGGAAAATTTCTATAACCATAGCTTCTTGTATTAGTTACTTGTTCGTGAAAAACCAAAGAATCCTTTAGATCTCTACCTGTTATATAATCTATAATTTCTCTTCTTTCACCACTATCAATATTTAAGATTTTCGGATCCTTCACATGGCAATGATAACCTCTGCCGCCACTAAAATAAAGTTCAATATATCTCTCATCAAATCCAAAATCATTTAATAAAAAATCATCAACTAATTTGTAAAATTCTTTTTTTACCATTTCTAATTGTTGTGAATAATCTAATTTTTCAGCATTAGGTAGATGATCTGAATCTAAATCAAAAATAAGTTCTGCTCCCATCCAATTTTTTTCTTGCATAGTAGGAGCATCAGGTGTTTGATAATATGCAGATGAATAATAGATGTCTCCAGGTATTTTTTCCCTTAAAAAATCTATAAATTGATTTTTTTTTTCAAAACCAAGATGCCTAATCATTCCTCTCGCACCAAATAAAACAAACGCAAATTCTCTTCGACCAAAACGATCTGGAAGTTGGATATTATTTTCCATATAATATTTTCCAAATGCATCCTTGACAAATTCTAATGATTCATTTGAATTCAAGAAATTCCCCATACATAGCACGTATGACTTTTTGGTCTATAATTTTTACTCTAAATCAATTCCTTTAAAATTATAATTTAGGAGACAAAGTTTTATGAAAGACATGATATTACAGGTATCAATGGGAAATATTATAGAAGACGAATTAATGTCATCATCTGTCATAAAGGATTTAAAACCCCTTGATTTTGATTATGTGCCTGAGGAGCTTCTACATAGAGAAGAACAACTTCGTTTTCTTGCTCAAATGTTCAAACCTATGCTTTCCCGCATTACCCAAAATGCTATCATCAGAGGTCCAGTTGGAACGGGAAAAACTGTGATTGCTAAAAAATTTTGTAATTCAATTAAAAACCTAGCGCGTAAGCAAGGTTATATTATTGAATATGTTCATATAAATTGTAGAAAACGATCTAAAGATGCAATGGCTTTACTTGGGATTTTAAATCATTTTGATTCTCGTTTTCCTGATAGAGGTTTTTCTGTTCAGGAAATGCTTGAAGTTCTTCGAAAACAACTTAAAAAAAGAGAAGCTCATTTGTTAGTCGTTCTTGATGAGGTAGATGCACTTGTTAAAAAAAGTAAATCTGATTTAATTTATAACCTAACTCGTTTTTCAGATGAATCATACAAAGAAAAAGTTCCAATTTCCCTATTACTTATTTCTCAGAAAGATATTATTCCAATGTTAGATTCTTCTTCTATTAGTACCTTCAAAAGAAGCAATGTATTATTATTAGATAAATATACACGAGAAGAATTATATAATATTGTTAGACAACGTATAGATTTGGCTTTTCATAACAATATCGTAAATGACGATTCTATAGATTTAATTGCAGATATTGCATCTGAATGGGGGGATGCAAGATTTGCAATCGAGTTATTATGGAAGGCAGGTATTGCTGCTGACCATCAACATTTACAAATTGTTACGCCTGAACATGTTAGAGCTGCTAAAGCTGAAACATTCTCTGTTATTACAGAAACAAAACTAAAAAATTTAGAACGTCATCAGCTTATTACTCTGTATTCTATTGCTAAGAGACTAAAAAAAGATGGAACTGCTTATGTAAGTACTGGAGAAGCTGAAAAAACATATGCTATTACTTGTGAAGAGTATAATGAAAAACCTAGAACCCATACTATGTTTTGGAATTACTTAAAAGAAATTGAAAGTGCAGGTTTTATTACAATCAAACTTTCAGGAAAAGGTCATCTTGGTACTACTCAACTTATTTCATTACCTGATATTCCTGCTGAAGTTGCAAGTGATAAAGTAAAAGATTTATTAGATTAATTGACTTGCGTATTTACAGAATTTTTTGAGAGGGCAGTCTTCACAATTTGGTTTGGTTTTACAATAGGTTTTTGCAAATATCACAATCAATGCATGTAGTTCATTGTAAATTTTTGAGATCTCGTTATTTTTATATATTTTTGATAATTCTTTCTGAAAAAAATCTTGTATTTCGTAATATTCAGGTTTTGTTTCCATTGGTAATCTTTTACAAAGCCTCTTTGTATAAGCATCAACTACAAAAATAGAATGATTTCCAGCATATAATAAAATAGAATCCGCAGTTTCAGGTCCAACACCATTTAATGAAAGTAATTCTTCTCTGATTTCATTTAAATTTCTGTCAAAAAAAGAATCTAAATTTCCTGAATATTTATTTTCTAAATGTTCTGCAATATTTTTTAAACGAGTTGCTTTTTGATTAAAATAACCTGTTGGTCTTATCATTTTTTTTAATGATTTTAAATCCAATTGAGATATTAATTTTATGTCTAATAATTTTTCACGTTTTAAATTTTCAAGCGCTAATTCTACATTTGACCAAGCAGTATTTTGTGTTAATATTGCCCCAACAATTACCTCAAATCTTGGATCACTACCAGTTTTTTTATGATATCCTAAATCTTTTGGCCACCAATTTAAACTTCTAAAATACTTGAAAAGAATTTTATATAAAGATTCTGGAGTAATATTCATTATTATCAAATTTCGTAAATTGATTCTTATCTAAGAAATTTTTTGATTTATTTGAAAAAAGATTTTAAACAAAAGTAGATATAGACATTGGAGAGGAATATGGAAATTGAAGAAACAACTCAAAAAACACCTAATGGATATAAAGATTATGAAATTGAACTTCATAGAGAGTTAATGAATAGCTGTCGAAAATATATTAAAAAACTTAGTGTGTATACGATTTTAGGTATACTTGATTTTGTAAAGCAAGAGACTATTGAACTGGAAAATGCTACTAGCCAAAATATAAAAGATGATGCCTCAATAGAAATTTGATTATTTTTAAAAAAGGCTGCTTTGACTTGGTAAAGGTTCAAGATTATTATATTTAAAAGGTTTCACAACTTCAGGTATATTCGGGTTTTCACCTTTTGCTGTTATCAACTTTGAAATTGTGTATGCCTCCATTTCTTTTTCATCAAATGGCTTTAAAAGATTTATTGTTTTATTTTTATCCAAATTACCACTAATCCATTTTTTTTCATCATCCTTATTTAGAATTGCTGGCATTCTCTTCTTTTTATTATGAATTTTTGCCATTAACGGATTTGCTTCTGTGGTAATTATAGTGTAAGAATAGACTTTTTCTTCTGTTTTTTTATTTATCCAACAATCCCAGAGACCAGCCATTGAAAATGCTTCTCTATTTTTAATTTTGATATAATATGGATAATTGATACCTTGATAATATCTCCATTCAAAAAACCCATCAGCAATCACAAGGCAATGCTTTTTTCCAGCAGAACCTCTGAATGCAGGTTTTTCAAAAATGGTTTCTGATCTAGCATTAACTGTTCTTTCTCTGATATCATTTGTAGTTTTTTCATCTTTTACCCAAAAAGGTATTAGACCCCAACCAAATAGACTAACTTGTTTTGGATTTTCATCAGTAATAACTGGTAATTTAACATTTTCAAAAGCACCAACATGATATCTTTTTTCAAAGTTGGTTCCTAACTTTACTTGAAAAGTATTTTTAACAACATCTGGACCTGGAACACTATATCTATAACACATCTGTTTTCCTCAGGGAAATCTAACTTAATAATACTTAGTTTATAAAAACTTATATTTGGAAGGTTTAAACATTTTTTTATTTACAGCATCAAAAGATATATTACCAATCTGCTTTTTTGAATGTTTTGCGTTTATGTATTTATTAACTTTTAATGTTTTTTCGTTTATTATCAATAGACCGATCCCTTCATTTTTTATGTAGTGTTCTGCCTTACGTAGAAAATTGTAGACTCTTGATAATGGTATAGCAATATATACATAATTTGTACCGAGTTGGTAATTTTTTGCTTGAACAATTGCCTTCTTCCAATCACGTAGCTTAAGCTCAACAGCTGTTGTTTTTTCATCTTTGAATGCTACAATATCTGCCCTGCAAAATCCTATTCTAATTTCATATCTTACCTTGTATCCCTTATCTTTGAAATACTCAGAGACTGGATTGATGAGCTCTGATTCCTGGTAAAATGGATACATTTAACTTCTCCCTAATCTTTATTTTTTGTAACATATCAAAGATATTTTCCAGTGTAAAACCAAATGGTACGAGAATACTTTCTGCATATTGTGCTATTTGACGTAGATAAAAATCAGCATCAATTTTGTCGCAACTTTCAAGCATTTCTGCTATACAAATGCGTTCTCTTGGTTTACGTGAGTTTTCATCACAAACTACATAACGAACAGATTGCCCTGGTTCGGGTTGAACACCTAGCTTTCTAAGTTGAAAAAGTGCTGATTTGACCAATGTATCAACCTTGTATTCTGAGATATCTCTAGATACGCATGTTTTAATAAGCAGATCTTTTTTTTCTACCTCCATGTTTATTATTCTTGATGCATAATCTTTTGTTACATCCATAGCTTCTGGAATTAAATCAAGAAACTCTTTTGCATCAATTGCTCTTGAAAAAACCTTTAACATTTCATTTTGCATGTTTTTTAAAAATAAAGGAGAGTTTTTCTGACGTAGTTCTACACCTCTAACCTTGATTTCACCGTTATCAAACAAACCATAATAGCGATTTAGAGCACCAACACCAGTATTCTTACTAGGCAAAAAGACAATCCATTTGTAATGTCCCTCAACATCCATACGTATTCCAGTATGGTTGCTAATCATTCTTGATAGATGATTTGGTTTTACACAACCCTTTTTAGGTTTGACCCATAATGAGTCAATGATTCCGTGAATTACTTCATATCCTGCATTTTGAACGATTTCTACTGCGCTTAAAATAATATCACGACTATAAGCAGTAATACTTTCATAGCACTCTATACGACCATAACGGGCATTACGATAACCAGTGTAACCAAAGCAGACCAATAGAACCCATTTCCATGCTTGCTGTAATTCCTTGAATTTTTCTTTGTTGTATTTTTTATTTTTAGATCTTGCCTTGTAGCAAAATCTTCTCGAAAGTATTGGTTCGAGCACCTCAGGCAATAGACCCTTCTTAAGACTGCATATGTGATAGCCCAACTGTGGGACAATAAAATATGGAGCAGTCCTGCAACAGCTACATAGCATTGTTTCAGGGCTGATATTATATTTTAGCATAATGTTAGGATAAAGCGAAGCAAAATCCAGTTCAATTATATCTTCATGTAAACCAACAATAGGATCAAGAATAAGCCCTCCCCGATCAGATGTTAAAAGACTCATTGCAGTTTTCCAATCTTCAGGTCTATTTTTTTTCCATGGAATAACATAACCTTTTTCTCTTGCTTTGTTTACCTGTATCTGACTGATTGCAGTACCAGGTCCAACACGTGATAGAACTTGCAAAGGAATGTTGGAACATCTAGATATGTCTATAAGTCCATGAAGACCACTCTCGCCATACATAAAAGAGTTATATTTATCAAGATGGGCTCTGCCAGGAATTGTGTAAAAGGCAGGTCGATAAACGATTTGACCATAACTGAAATATGATTTAGCTTGTTTTGTGGGGCGTAAACGTTTGTCTTTATCTCTACCAAGATTCAACAAGTTTTGTATGTTATGTACATTTGCACGATGATAAAGATATGGAAAAATAATACTATCTCCCTTATGCGTGTATATGATATCTGGATCAACCTTTTGTAAAAACTTTACTGCATTAATGATTGTGTCTATTTCATTTTCCTCAGATATAACATGATTATCCACTCGTATAGTTTTTAAAGGGTCGTTAAAAGACATAATTCTGCTCATTTTTTTATGCTGAACATCAAAATGTGCTTTCTTATAGGATGGCATAATATAATCAATTGCCCATTGCGAATCGTCATGAATGAAATTTTTCCCATCCCATTTAACAGACGCATTACAGAATGCTCCTTTATCTTGCAGATATCTAGTTGGCAGGCGTATATCTACATCAAATAGCTGATAACGATGGTAACCGCCCCATGAATCAACTATTTCGGAAAGCTTGCTAATTAAACCGATATTTTTTGGAAATACTTCAAGTACAAATCTTTTTTTATCTGAACCTAGAACTGTTTTTTTAGAGGTAAAATTAAGATTTTCTACTTGTGGTAAATCTCTAAGGAGTCCCACTAAGGTATAAAGGTCCTCACGTTGTGCATAAACATAAAAGCTGGGAATATACTTTTCTTCTATTTTCACAGATTTACCATTATCAACTATCCATGTAATCATCGCATTTTTCTTTTTATCCGGATAAACATCAAATATGCTCCCTTTCAACATGTTCTCTAAGCTTTCTCAGTGTTTTTTCATGTTCAACCAAAATACTCATAACTACAGGTTCAAACGGATTTGGATTGCTCATATTGCTACCTGCTGATGCGTGCCTGCGTGCATGGTTCATTAGTTCTTCAAAGGCTTCACGATCAATGTTTCTTAGAGCTCTTTTGAAATCATTCCATTCCCAACCGAAGGACTCCACTATGTTTCTAAATGTTGGAACTGTACGACCCACTTATATCACCATCCCGAATTCTTGTAGTCGTACTTGCCCTTCTGACAAATGAAGAATCACTGCGCTTTCTTGTCTTTTTACAAGTTCCACACGAGTTATGAGCTCTAGCTCTTTCATTAAAACAACTTCGTCGACATTGCTATATAGGATTTTACGAATATTTCTATTACTTGACAGCATTTTTCTATCAAAGTTTGTAAAAATAGTTATTAAACCATACTTCTTAGTAAGTTCCTTTATTTTATGCAGATTAACTCTTAACAATGTTTGAGCTTCTTTTGGTTCTACGTCAGAATCCAGATAAAAAATTGGTAGTCTACCGATTATCAATGTCTGTGGCTTGTATCTTTTTATTGCTTGCTCTAACATATCCTGTATCAGTGTTGAAAGTTGATATACTGTGAAGGCTCTGCTTATGTGGACATTTTCAAGGGTTTCTCTTTGAGAAACTTCTATTTTCCTTGCATACTGAGCAATTCTATATGGATCTACACTCATCCCTGCGTCAATGTAGATAGTATCACTGTGAAATGTTCTATAGGTGTTTACACAGATTTGATCTGGTATCTTTGAAATTATGCTGCTATCTCCATCAATATATGTTATTTCTCCTTGCTTGAAACCACCAGTAATATTATCTATTTCTTTTACTCCTGAGTTTACTACAATATCTGGTTTTATTATTTCTTTTGCAATTTGAAAATCGGATTTTTCGATAGAATGGATTGAGAGATTGGGCTTTTTCATTTTTTTGCCTCCCCTAAAAAGAATATTTGCATTTACGTCATATATTAAAAAAATCAATGAGAGTTCGTTGAAAGTATTGACGACCTTTAAAAGATATATTTTTTGTTTCAAATTTTTATAGGAAAAGATTTTTAATGTTCAAAGCTTTGTATTTATATCTCATGAAAAAAATATTTGCACTTTGTTTAATTGTCTTGTTACTTATTCCACCTACAATTTATGCAGAAAATACAGAAGATTCCAATCTTATTTTACAGAAACTACACAATTTTATTTCATTAAGACAACAAATTGAAGATGTAATAATCATACCTGATAATGATCCTTTTTTTGGGTTAATAGGTTCATATTTGTCTTGTTGGTATGATTCAGATAATAATTCTTCAGGACTTCTACCTTTGCTTGTCCAAAATAATCAAAGACTTACAAATCACCAGGAATTATTTCTTAATCAATTTCTAAAAACATATGATAAAAAGCTTCTATTATTGGGTGAAAAAATTGATTTGGACTATGATACTAATGAGATATTAGGTGATGCTCCAACTGTTTCGATAGAAGCTGCATTGCATTCATTTACACAGGTTTCAACTGTTCTAATAGTACCATACAACACTGATAATGCATATGAGTTTGGTCTCACAGCAAGTCCTCTTGCAAGCTATCTTAACATCCCTATTATCATTTATGATAATAACCAATTTGAGATTCAAAATGTTTGTAATACATTGAATGTAACAAATGCATATGTTGTCGGTGATACTCAAATAACTTTACAAAATATTACGATTATCTATCTTGAAACTAAAGAGACTATACAAAACACTGTTCTAACTGCTATTAACAATAAATTTAGTGAGATTAATTATATCACATTAACAAATCCTTCAGATACTGTTTCACCATATGTTGTTGAAAATACTATTTCATCTTTTATTGATCATATTAGAAATATTAAATCAATTATTTTGGGAAAAGAAATCAATCTGATTGGTTCAGATACTAAACAATATAGTATAAGCATTCCTAATGGTGTAAACAGAGTAAATATCCATGGAAAGATAATGGATAAAAGAAATATTATTGATCCAATTCTTTACATGTATCTTTATGATTCCGAGGGTAACATTGTTGCATATTCCAATAGTTTTGCTTATAAAATTGGAGAAACATATCTAGATACATTAATCTGTAATGCATCTGGAAATTATACATTTGTTGTGAAGTTTTATCATGGTTTAAGAGGAGGATATTTCATACAGCGTGGATTTTCATTTGTAAATACTGATTTTGAGATTTCTATAAATATATCTAAATTAAACAAACCACATATGCCAATTATTCCAAATCTTTCTATTATGGCTCCATATCTTACAAGTTCTCATGGTGGAATTATTGTTGCTGATTCTAATTTTGAAATAACTAGTGATGATTATACAATTGCAGCTGAAGGTAGTAGTACTGGTCCATGGTATAATGAAAGCTTGCATAATTTTACAAATGAAAAGGTAAACTATACCATAGAACAACTTGGATATTCCTTATCCTTGTTAGATGCTCATAATATTCTTGATTCATATCTCAATGGCCCTGCATGGCTTGCAATAATTGGAGGAACAAACATGATACCTATGTATTATTATGGTCCTTCCCAGGCAATCCCTGAAAAAGGTTTGCCATCCGATAATCCATATTCGCTTGATTGGAATCTTTCAGTTGGAAGGGTAATCGGGTGGAATGTACAAGATGTTTCATTACTTATATCAAGAACTTTATTTTATAGAGAAATCTGTGAAGAACCAAATAATAATAGTGATTGGCATAACCGTTTCAGTTTTGTCTTTGGTGAAGGGTTTGGAGAAACCGGTGGACTGTTTCATCAAATACCTTATGCACTTGAAATCAAAAAATATGGTTTTAAACCAAGAGTATTTGGTGATTTTAGAAATAGTAGACAACTAGCAATTCTATTTAAAACATATACTGGTTCAAATTATATTGAACTTATAAGTCATGCAGATTGGTTTTGGTTTGCACCATCATTATATGGTATTGATACTTATTCAAGAGCAATTGATGTTGCACATTTACAAAATTGGATTTTTACAAAACCTAGTATATTTATGGCATCTGCCTGTTTAATGGGGAGAACTGATGGTATTCCACCAACTATGAGTATTGGACTTACATTACTTCATGCTGGATGTAACTGTTTTATAGGTGCAACAAGGGAAACTGGTTCAGAAGCAGGATTAACAATTTTTGAAAATCATATGATTATAGATAACTATAGTGTTGGTGAAGCACTTAGAGGTGAAAAGAGAATTGATAAAGAAGTTCCTAATTATTATGTTCGAACATTATATGGTGACCCTGCTTTCAATCCATATGAGCCAAATAATGGATTTAGCAGTCAAGGTAGACCTGTTTTGATATAGAACTAAAAAATATTTTTTCGTTTTTTAAAAGTAATAATATTAAAAATTAACAGGGATTTGTTATACTTCTAATCTTATCAAATAGTTCATCGACATCGTAGGGTTTTTCTATAAAATCAGTTCCAAATAACCCACCATATTTTTTTGCAAAATAATCTTTTCTTGCTGAAAAAAATATTACTGGTATTCGTTTATATGCTGAGTTTTTACGTAAATGATGATATGTTTCCCATCCATCCATAACTGGCATCATTATATCAAGCAATATAAGATTTGGCAATGCATGTTTGTTTGATGAAAGATTATCTAATAGTTCAAGACATTCCAAACCATTACATGCACAAATTACTTCATAAGGTTCATTCCATTCTTCCAGTAAGTTCTTGATTATTTTTGTATGTTCTGTGTCGTCATCAACAATCAATATTTTTTGCATTTTATCCTTTCCTTCCATTTTTTTATTGATTTTTGATTTATATATGGATATTACTTACTTCCTTCCTACTATTTGTTTTACTTAATTGATCAACTGCTTTAATTAGTTCATCAATATCAAATGGTTTATGTATATATTTATCAATAAGATGATAAATATCATCAAACTCTTTACCCTGTATCTTTTTTGCTGTTAATAAAATAATCTTATTAAATTCAATAAATCCTTCATAAATCATATTTCTAATGGTTTCTAATCCATCCATTTCAGGCATCATAACGTCTAGGATTATTATACCTTCAAAACCCTTTTCTAGTTCTTTTAAACATTCTTTTCCATTTACTGCGGTCTTTACTTTATAATTATATTTTTCAAGAAGATTTTGAAGGATATTTAACAGATCTAAATCGTCATCAACAATTAGTATTTTATTATTTAATCTTGATTTACTCATACATACTTTTTTTTATAATTCTTCTATATTAATCTAACCTGTTAAAATGTCATAATGTTAAAATCATAACAGATAAAAAATATAATTTTTAAAAAAACTCTCGTTTAAACATGAAATTTTTATTTTTTATAACTTTGTAATTAATAATATTATTTATTATAATTGAAAAACGTTTATTAATAAGGATTTAATACTAAATAGGTAAATAGACAAAATAAGGTAGTTATCTTATCTAATAAGGAAGGGATGATGCTAAAGATAAATCTTAATTTGGGAAATTTTAATTCTATTTATTTTTATAACAAT
Source organism: Thermoplasmatales archaeon SG8-52-3 (assembly GCA_001595915.1). Taxonomy (GTDB): domain Archaea; phylum Thermoplasmatota; class E2; order DHVEG-1; family DHVEG-1; genus SG8-52-3. Next base: position 3,596 of record LSSG01000079.1, on the reverse strand, counting down.
TTATTTACTGGAGGGGATTATCTTAACTGAGGAAATTTTTAGTTTAAAAAGATTCTTATTAAGCAAGATGAGTAGGAAATTAACATTTTTCTTTTTAATAGTTGGAATTATTGCTCCAACAATAGGTATATCTTACTTTTATTTAATTTCATATTCAATTCTCCCAATTGATCAAGATACTTTTCTTGAACAAAATACATTATTAAGTTCCACAGCTATCGCAATAATTATTTTAATTGCATTAAATACAGCTATTGCTGGATATTTCATTTCCCAATCAATTACAAAACCATTAAGAGAACTACACGAAGCAACAACAGAACTGGAAAAAGGGAATTTTGATGTGAGAACAAATATTACAACAAATGATGAATTGGGGGAACTTAGCAGAGCATTTAATAAAAGTGCAATTGCGTTAGGTTTAATGGATGAGGAACATAAACAATTAGAAAAAACAAAATCAGAATTTTTCAGTATGACATCACATGAACTAAGAACGCCAATAACTCCTTTAAAAGTTCAATTACAGATGATGTATAAACAGTATTATGGAAAACTTACAACAAAACAAAGAGAGACATTGATGAACATCTTAAAAAATACTGAAAGATTAAATAAAATTATTGAGGATTTCCTTGAGATTTCAAGGATTGAATCTGCACGTCTAAAATTTATTTTCAAAAAAACAGATATCCGCGAAACAGTATATGAAACTATGAACTTGATGGAAGGATTTGCTAAAGAAAAAAATATTCAATTTAAGACAGAATTTGGAAAACTTCCAACAATCGATGCTGATCCTGATCGTGTCTCTCAGGTATTAAAGAACATAATTCATAATGCAATTAAATTTTCTCCAAGAGATGGAAAAATCGAAATTTCTGCACAACTAAAAAAAGAATTTATTCAATTTAGTATAAAGGATTATGGTAGGGGAATGTCGCCTAAAGATCAAATTAGAGTTTTTGAACCATTTTATCAGGTGGAAGCAGGTAGTAAGGAGTTTGGTGGAACAGGACTTGGACTTGCAATTTGTCGCGGAATAATTGAAGCTCAAAAAGGAAAGATATGGATCCAAAGTATTGAAGGTCAGGGAAGTACATTTTATTTTACAATACCACTTAAACCAATAGAGAAGATTGAACCAATCAAGGTGTTATTTTCTCCTAAGTTTGAAATAGAAAAGGAATTAAAAGAAAAATTTATTTCAACCCTAGGTCCGATGGGAATTGCTGAATTTGATGAGTTGCATATTAATAATGAAATTGAAAAAGATAAAATTTTAGACTATATTAATAAATTGAAAAAAGAACGAATTTTAGATGAGAAGAGCTCTAAGGATTTTGAGTATGAAATAATAAAAATTTTTGGAGATAAACCTTCAAATGAGAATGATGAACTAGTTGAAGAAGATAAAAAAATAGGTGATATTGAAATATGAGATTGAGAGCATTGTTAATTATCATGAGTTTGACTATATCTTTGATACCAATTGGTATAATAGGGGGATATCAGGGTTTTGAAATTGCAACAGTTTCTCTTGGACTTATTATTGTTGTTATTCTAATTGTCTCGTTCATGATGTCTTCACTAATTACAGTTCCAATTAAAAAATTAACAAAAAATATTGAGGTTATCAGTAAAGGAAATCTTGATGTAGGACTTGAAAAAAGTGAGATTTATGAAATCAATAATCTAATAAATTCACTTAAAAGAGTTATGGTTAGTTTGAAGCTTGCAATATATAAAGTAGGAATTACAAAGGAAGACATTTTTGAGGAAACTATGAAGGAAAAAAATGCTGCTGAATCTAGATATACATCACTTTTAAAGGTTGTTGACGGTTGGATTTGGGAGATTGATAATAATGGAGTATGGCAATTTTGTTCTGAGAAAATCTTTGATACACTCGGCTATCAACCTAGTGAAATTGTTGGAAAAAATATTTTTGAGTTTATAGACTCTAAAGATAAAGTCAAATTTAAGAAAATACTAAAGAAAAGTACAACAAAGTCTGATGAAAATCAGAATCTATCAACCACCTTTGAAATTAATTTTAAACATAAAACAGGAGATAACATATTATTTGTTTCATCGATTGTTCCTTTTTATGATGAATACTATGATTTTCTTGGTCTAAGGGGAATGAGTAGGAAAATATGTGAGTTGCCTCAAGAGGAGATAAAGATTGAAAAAAAAACAATTGAACCAAATAAAGAAGAATTAAAAGCTCCAGAAAAAAAGGAAAAAATTGTTACTATACCAACAAAAAGTCCAACTATAAGTACTGTTACCAAGAAAGATTTTGATTATTATTTTTTCTTTGATAATAATACAAATATTGTTGAATGTTCTAACAATATGACAGAGAAATTAGGTTATGATAGAGAGGAGATTCTTTCATTGAATCTTGAGGAAATTGATTGCTTTGAGAAAAAAGATAATATTAAAAATAAAGTTGATTTGGTAAAGGACAAAGGGAAAATGAACTTTAAAACAATGTACCGGAAAAAGGACCAGAAAATAATCCTGGTATTGGAAACAATTCGCTATATGAAAGATATGGATCTCTTTGAATGTTTAGTTAAAGAAGAAGCATACACAAAATAAATATAATTATTTTAAAATCCTGTTCTCTTTTAAATTTTAGATAAAAACATAGTAAAATACTAAAATGAGAAAGCGCTTTGCTCCAAGCAACAGGCCAGTGGTATACTGGTTATAAAGACTGAACGAACTCGACGAATCTCGACGAGAAAAGCGACGAGAATCTCCGCGTTATTTTCCACGATTTCCTTAAAAACCTTTTCTTTTCTTTCTATTTTAAATTGATTTATTTATTAAGTTCATTTAGTCTTTTTGTCAGTTCATTAAAAACAATCCTTTAAAAACAATCCTTTTCTTCTCTTTATTTAAATGAAATAAAGTTTTAGAGATCATTGCTTTTGAAATTGTAAAAATATAATTTAATTTTATCACGCTGTTTTTTACTGCACCTTCTTTTTTAGTAAGAGGTATACCACTCATTTCAAGATTGCTGTAATTCCAGCAACAACAACGTTATCAAATTCTTCAAATAAAACAAGAGCAGGTCTTCTCTTTATTTCAAAAGTATCTGTAAATTGTATTTGGGTGATTATTACATCACCTGATTTAAGCATCTTCCCATGCCTCATCTTCTTTGTTATCCCATAATTCTTTCATTTTCTGTTGTTGAATTTTATGAAGAAACTCATCATATTGGTTTCTCTTTTTTACATTTTTAAAAAGTTCTATCATACGGGAAATTAGTTCATTGTATGTTTGTCTGGGATGTTCTCTAATCTGTTTAAGGGATTTAACAACAGACTTATCTAATTGAATAGTAGTTGGATTATTCATTATATATCACCTATAGTTACTATATAACTTGTTATATATATACTTTTCTTTAAAAGATAAGAAAATAATGCAGGGGAAGAGACTCAGATCCCAAGTTCAAATCTCATTTTTAGTGATATCTATTGACATATGTTTTATATACTGTTATCCAGATAAGAAATAGCATAAAAAGAGGGAGGATTATGAAAAAAAAACTATTAAGCAAGATTCTTGTA
>LSSG01000078.1 GCA_001595915.1 Thermoplasmatales archaeon SG8-52-3 | reverse complement strand
TTTTTTTTAAAAAATGATATCCTATACTTAAAAATGATTTTTATCTAGTATTGTTGAAAATGCAGTTTTTTTCGTTTTATTACTATTTAACTTATTATAGATAATACTTTTTTTATTATTGGCATCTTTTCCAATAAATTTTTTAAAAATGGATTATTAAAAATTCTAGTTCGTGGTATATTAACATTTAATTCTGCCCAGTCGCTTTCGGCACCATTATAATCTCTAGCTTTTGCCATTATAGTATATTGACCATTTTTTTTCCATATATGACTTATAATTACTTCTTCACCAGAACTATAATGACCTATCCATTGTTCATTTTGGTCATCTCCCCATACTATGTAATAATAAACATAATTTTCTTCGGGATCTGTTGTTTTAAATTTATAATCATATTTTATTCCAATTTTTCCTTCTTGGGGGCCAGTTATCGTTGGTGGATATGGAGGAAAATTTCCCTCAAAATTATCTTGATAATCATTTGGATCTGCCCCATTATTTACCTCATTATAGTCGGAATAACCATCCCCATCAGTATCTTTATCAAATGGATTTGTAAAATAAATATAAAGCTCTTCAAAATCTGATACTTTGTCATTATCTCTATCTAGCTTAAGTAGTGTTTCATTGTCTTCTAAGTTTAAAATTACAAATGATTGCTGCCTTGGGCTACATAAGATATTAGGATTAGGTCCAAAAAGTTTGATAGTAAAATTATAAATTTCATCACCATTAAATATTGCAATTTCTGGATCTGTTGTTTGATATGCTTGTATTAATCTGAAATCATTAACATCAGTAATGTAATTATCCATATCGATCCAAATAGATTCGTTAAATCCCGCCGCATGTTCAGAAGATGTACTATACCCTATTTCATATTCTATATGTTGTTCAAAGCTTTTTTGCCATAGATGGTAATAAATATTTTTTATGCTTTTTTCTGCATTAAATATTCCACTTTGAGCAAAATGAAAATTTATGAACATACCGCATCTGGTAGTTTCGTTCTCTATTGATTGACCCATTAACAAGGAACCTACATCTTCCCAATCCATCGGGTCATCGTCTCTTAAATAATAAATTCCATTGATCTCTGTATTGTAATAATTTTTTTCTTTTCTCATTCCTTCAGTTAAAGGAATCATATTTATTCCAATAATAATAATTATTAAACCAAACACCAACCCTTTACGAAAAATAAGATTATTCATATTTAAACTTCCATAATTCTTTATTACATTTTTTTATGTAATAAATTAACATATGTTAATATCAAATGTCCTCCTTAATATATAAGATTAACGATTGTTAATTTTCGTTAAATAAAATTAAATATGATGTAACCTATAGTTTCGTTCAACAAAAAATTATTTTGCTTTTCTCTATTAAAAGAATTTTATATTACAAATAACCCATATAGAAAGTCTCATTAATGGTTCAAATATAACATTTGTTCTATAAAATTTGTAAGTTTTTTGTATTGTAATTTAAAGTACTAAGACTCTTTTAATTAACAGGATTTTTTTGTGTATGTTTTTTTCTAATAAATTCTTGGTATGAGGCGCCATGGTACCTTTTTCATATATTCTTTGTATTCTTTACCATACTGTTTTATTAAGAGATTTTCCTCATCTTTTATACTCCAAATCATAATTGGTATCGCAATAAAAGCAATTAATAATGCTGATAATGAATAAAAAAATAAAGCAAGTCCAAATCCAACAATTAGTATAGAAACATAATGTGGATGTCTTATATACTGGAAAATCCCTTCAGTTACAAGTTGTCCTTTATATGCTTTATACCAAAATATTTCCCACTTAAAATATACATATGTACCTAACAAAAATATAACTAAACCAATAATTATACTTAGATACATATTGATTGGTAGTTTCCATACACCATAAAAACCTGTTAATGGACCAATCATGATTATTAACAGTAATGGCGAATAATGAATTATAAATAAAGCTCTAAGTTCTTTTGGAGGAGTATAATTAAAAACCATATTGATTAAACCAATTTTATACCATCATCATTAATAACTATATCCTGGGGTTTTAGTGTATGTTTTGTATTTCTCATCTTCATTACAGATAGTTTTCGTCTATCCATTGTTGGATCTAAACTAAGTTTAATAACCCCATCAGCTAAGAATTCTGAAATACCATCTCTTGATAATAGAGATGAACCCATCGGTAGTTCAGATGTAACAATTGAGGTAGAATTTGATGATTCTAAAGCATTCATTATGAATTGCAGGTGTAATCTTCTAGTAGGTAAATTTAATCCTTCAGAATAATCTCCTATATCAATCATACTAACATCTGGTGAACCTTCTTCTGCATTTTTCATAAATATCGGCATTTCTGATAATGGAGTTATAGAATCCAAAACAACTCTATCAAACTCTCCTGACAAAATTTCATCGATCATCTTTTCATATACCAATTTTTTATTAATATTTAAGTAAAGAAATTTAACATATTTATCTTCTATTGCAGATTGAAAATCAAATCCAAGCTCTTTTGCTTGGTAAAGTAGTCCTTCGACTTTTTTATCTAAAGTTAGATACAAACATCTTTCTTTGTTTTTTACTCCTTCATATAGGAATTGAAAACAAAAAATACTTTTACCTCCTCCTGGAGGACCAGAAACAAGAGTAATTGAATTTTTTGGTAATCCACCTTGAATTATCTCATCAAGTCCTTGAATACCTGTTTTAATTCTGTTCATTTTTCCCTCTCCTAATTTATTAAATTTAGTGATCCCAGACATTAATATAATATACAATAGCACATATATTATTTTATCTTTCATTTATTTTTTTTTTAAAATTTTGATTTTTATTGAATTTTTTAGACAATAAATAATGTACATATAGAAATATTTATATACTAAAAAATATAAAAATAATAATGGATAAAAATATTATTGTGAAAGTTATGAAAAATAAAAACAAAAATATCTGGATTTGGCTTCAAAGTGGTAAAATTTATAAGGCAATATTATGTATTGACGATGGTACTTTAAAGATATATGATGAAAACGATAATCTAATAATAAGAAGGTCAGGTTTGAGCAAACTTCAAGTTAAACAAATCGAAAACACAATAATAAAATATGGAGCCAAAAAACTTAGTGAACATGCTGAACCATTTAAATTTTTATAAAACTAAAATTTAGTAATTATTAACCAATACTCTTTTTTCTGGATGTATTATTACACCTTGATCTGTAATTTCCATCATAACAATCTTTTTTTGATGTTTTCCATCTCTCATTTTTAAAATTTCAATAGCGTTTTCTCTAAAATCTTCTTTTTGGAAGTTATAAAGAACAATAATTCCATCAGCAAGAAACTCTTCAATTCCAGATTCACTAAAGCGTGATGGAATTGGATCTGTTTCGGTAATTAAAAAAGAAGTAGCACCTGTCTCTTCAAAGAAACTAAATAATTGTTGAAGATAAATTCTATAGTTTTTATCTTTTGTAACAGAAGCTTCAATAATTGCACTCAAGGAATCTACTGCTATTACATCAGGTTGAAAATCTTTTGGAATAACAAGTGGTTTTATTTTGTAAGAAAGTTCAGTTGCAGATCCCGATCCACCAATAGATCCAAATTTCATTCTTAAAATATCTAAAGGATTTATTTTCTGAATTAATAAACTACCACTATCAACAAATCTTTTAATATCCCAACCAAATTTCTCCATGCTTTTTATAATACGTTCTTTACTTTCTTCAAAACTAACATACATGCATTTCATACCTCTTGAAACTAGATTAAAACATATCTGTCTACAGAATATGCTTTTTCCAGTTCCAGGTCCACCAGCTACCAACACAGAATTACCTCTAGGAATTCCTCCTCCGGCAAATAAAGTATCAAAACCATTAATCTCAGTTCTAAGTACGCCCTCTCTTTTATTCCTACTAATTTCTGTGTTTTCAATTGTATTTTCATTCATATGAATTTCATTTTCGTCCATAGTTATTTACCTGATTTGTAATAAACTTAAATTAATTAAAATTTGAATTTGTAATAAATTTCATTTTATTATTGATAGCTATATATTGAAGCAAATAAAAAAACCTTTTTATGTTTTTAAAAAAATTATGAAATCACTGCTCCTGCACCAACCTGTGTACCAATCTCAATTATTGTTAGTCTTAAATCTATATCTTTTGTACCAGGTGTGATAATAACCCTATCGGGATTTGTTGATTCATCTACCTGAATATTTATATAACCGTTATCGTAATATTCCCATAATAATCCTCGAGTTGTATTTATAAATGAATGATTCCATGCATCGGGGTAATCGGTATATATCTGAATAAAGTTCGCTCCGCCCTGATGTTCATAATAAGTTGTATAATTTGTACGAATATAACTTTCTTTATATCCTGCTGAACTATTTTTTCCAGGTAATGCTTTAAATATTGGAATATCCCAATTTATTTCAATTTCATTTGTAAAATTTACAATATTCATAGCGGGATATACCCTCATTACTTCACCATCTGTTTGTTTTAATATAATTCCTCCTCCCTCTAGAGCATAGATTATTTTAGTTGCATCTAAATAATAATAGTTGAAAGCTTCATATTTAATTTGGGTTAATGGAATACCCAATGGAAAATCAAGTGGTGCTGGCTGAATATTAATCATATAAGGTCCAGAAGCCTCTTGATCCCTAATTAATATTTGACCAAAAGATCTTTGTGAAATAAAATAAGGTAATTCTCTACTTCCCATAGTTATTGGAGAAGATGTTGAGGTATAAGCAGTGTACTTTGGATTTCCACTCTCTTCATTAATAATTCCCATTGTTGATTGAATTTCTATAACAGATTTTAAATTAGAAAATTGGTTCAGTACTTGATCCATATGGTCTGCTTCTCTATCTTTCATTATTTCTGGAACATAATAAAGTTGTATAAAAGATAGAATTATTGCTACAAGTGCCACCAGTAAAAGCGCTTCGATAACTCCAGCCACTGCAAACTGGTTTTTATAGAATATTTTATGTTTCATCTCTCCATCTTCACCCTTCAATTATCAATATATAAAAACTCCATCTTATAGTTTTCTTATTAATATACCAAATTGTAAAATGGACAATACCATGATTTTGATATAAGTAAATATTAAGAAGATAAATTAGTTCCTCATTTTAAATATTTATGATTTTAGTTTGTATTAAATTATGATAAGGAGGCAAGTAAATATGGATATGACTTTTGCAGAAAAAATACTTTCAAAATATTCAAATTTGAAAGAAATTGTACCAGGTCAAATTGTAACTGTTCAACCTGATCATCTTTTAACACATGATAATACAGCAGCTATTATTCAAAAAATAAAACCTGAAATAAATGAATATGGAATTTATTCTAAATCTTTACCAATAATTGTTCTAGATCATGTAATTCCAGCTTCATCTGAAAAGACAGCAAATAACCATAAGATTATTAGGGAATTTGTAAAAAATAATAAAATTGAGAACTTTTTTGATGTTGGAAATGGAATTTGCCATCAATTAGTAATTGAAAAAGGATTAGCACTTCCTGGTAAATTACTATTAGGGTCAGACTCACATACATGTTCTTATGGGGCGATTGCTGCTTTTTCATCTGGAATTGATAGAACAGAAGCTGCATCCCTTTTACTCACAGGTGAGACTTGGCTAAAGGTTCCTAAAAGTATTAAAATTGATTTAACAGGTTTTTTGAATCCTGGGGTTTATTCAAAAGATTTAATATTGCATATTATTGGTGATATTTCAGCATCAGGTGCAAATTATTGTTCTGTAGAGTTTCATGGCAATGTCAAGAATTTTACTATTGATGATAGGTTTACAATTGCTAATATGGGTATAGAGATGGGTGCAAAAAACGCTTTATTTTTTTATGATGAAGTTACAAAAAAGTATCTAAATCAAATTGGAGTTACCGATTCATCTTACAATCCAATAAATGCTGATATAGGTGCCAAATATTATAAAGAACTTAAATACAATTTAAATGAAATATCTCCTGTTGTTGCTTGTCCTCACACTGTTGATAATGTAAAATCTGTAGAAGAAGTGACGAATATTGATATCCAACAATGTTTGATAGGTACCTGTACAAACGGAAGGTTCTCAGATTTAAAGATTGCTGCTGAAATCTTAAAAGATAAAAAGATTGATTCAGATGTAAGATTATTGATATTGCCTGCTTCTAAAGATATTTTTGAGAAAGCACTTAATTATGGAATTATTGAAATACTTGTGAAGGCTGGAGGAGTGATTCTTCCCCCAGGATGTGGTCCATGCTTAGGTGCTCATCAAGGAGTTCTTGCACCGGGTGAAAGATGCCTAAGTACTGCAAATCGAAACTTCAAAGGACGTATGGGTTGTAAGGAAGCAGAAATTTATCTTGCTAGTCCTGCAACCGTTGCTGCTTCTGCTTTATTTGGTAAAATTACTGATCCAAGAGAGGTGATTGATAAATGAAGATTTGGAGATATGGCGATAATATTGATACTGACATGCTTTTTCCAGGCAAATACGTCTATACATGTAGTATTGCAGAAGAAATCAAACCTCACCTTTTAGAGGATTTAGATCCTTCTTTTTCAAAAAATGTAAAAGAGGGGGATATTATTATAGCAGGTAAAAATTTTGGTTGCGGTAGCTCTCGGGAACAACCTGTAATAGGTTTAAAGGCTGTAGGAATTAAGACAGTCATTGCTATAAGTTATGCAAGGATTTTTTATAGATCGGCAATTAACCAAGGTCTCTTTCTTATTGAATGTCCAGAAGCAGTTGAAGCCTATTCTGATGGGGATAAAGTTGAAATTGATATGGAAAATGGAAAAATATTTGTTGGAAATAAAACTTTTATATTTCCAAAGTTACCAGAGCAAATTATTGCAATTAGAGATGCTGGAGGATTACTTGAATATACAAGACAAAAATTGAAGAAAAGATAATTTTTTATTGTTCAAAACTCATATGTTTTTTTTCTATATGACTTTTACTTATTCTCCTATATTCTGCTGCATTAATTCTTGCTTTTTCTCTTATTGTTTTGTCTTGTTTCATAACTTTTCCAGGAACACCAACAACTAGACTATTTTCAGGAACTTCCATATATTCTCTAACTAGAGCATTGGCTCCAATAATTGATCCTTTTCCAATTTTTGCTCCATTTAATATTGTTGAATGAATCCCAATAAGACAGTCATCCTCAATTGTAGCACCATGTATCATTGCACAATGTCCAATTGTAACATTTTTACCTATCTTGACAGAATGATCCAAATCACAATGTATAACACAGCAATCTTGAACATTTGATCCATCTTCGATTACAATAGAGTTTTCATCTCCTCTAATTACTGCTCCTGGGTAAATACCGCAATTTTTACCAATTTTTACATTACCAATTATAACTGCAGTTTTTGCAACAAAGCAGGTCTTATGAATTTCTGGTTTCATTTAATATTACCAAATTTTTTTCGAAATAATGATATTATATTATAAATTTTGTTTAATTTTTTAGAGGATTGTTTTTAATTACTTCTTTTTATTATTAATAGAAAGATAGAAATACAACTTTAAGGATATAATTTAAAATTTGTAGGGGGACAAGTTAAAAAGGTAGGTGTCATATGTTAAAACTTGTTTATTATAAATATAAAAAGTTTTACATAATTTTTGTATTATTTTTATTTTTTCTAAATTTTTATGATTTACCAACTGTTGCTGATGAAAGGGGACGACCTGATTTAATTATATATGATGTAGATCTACCTGGTAATCCTCCGGGTTATATTTCTGAGGATGATGAAGTTGAGTTTATTGTAAAAATTAAAAATATAAAAGATCCAGACACCGGTGAATATGGTAATATCTCGATAGGTACTGAAATTGTTGTTGCACTATTTATTGATGGATCTTTAGTTTATACTAATTCAACAAGTGAAGGGCTAAATGTAAATGAAATAAGGTTTGTAAATCTCAGTTGGACAGCTGTTATGGATTCTGATATAAAGCGTGATATTACAATAGAAGTTGATTATCCATACCCAGGAAATGTAATTGAGATTTATGAAGACAACAACTTTTGGGATGGTTTCATATATGTATCTGAAAAAAACCCTGGATTAGAAATTATAAATATTGATATTCCTGATAATATTATAGTAAATAAAACAGTAGCAATTAGGTCAACTATTAAAAATTTTGGAGGAGCTACAAACGATACAATTTATGCTAAACTGAATTCAAGTATAGACGGAGAGGTTCAAACACTGACTAGATCAAGCAGCTTATCTAGAAATAAAACCCATAATTTTACATTTATTTGGAAACCCTCTCAATTTGGTACTCAGAAAATATCAATTGACATTATATATAAAGATAAAACCCATGATTTTGAAGAAATTACTGTTATTGTTGAAGTAGAATATCTACAATGGTGGGATATAAATTGGCATTATAGATATTTTCTATCTGTTGAGGGAAGTGGTACTGTTGAAGTATCTTTTAATTTTACAAAATTGTTAGGAGAGTTAGGAATTTCTTTTCAATCGTTTGAAAATGAGACTTTAAAAATTATTGAATACTCCCCAGATGGTAATTTTACAAGCGAGGTTTCAAAATATATTTTTAAAGAAAGTGCAAGTTTTAATAGTGTAACTAGTGCATCTGGAAAATTACTATGGCAAATTAAAGGATCTTCTTTTGAGAAATTTTATTGTATATATTTTGATGTGTCAGCAAATCTTGGAACAAGAACAATTAGTGAAGAAACAATTATGAATGCCACCGGAAATGCAAGTTTAGGTGAATTTAGTTTTGTAGATGGTTGGGGAATAGAATCAGTAAAACCCATTGATGGTAGCTTTGCCCCAGTGGGAGGATTAATTGATCTTACTGTTACAACTAATGCTAGAGCAGAAAATGTAACAGCATTTATTTACTTGGATAAAAACCAAAGTAAAAATTTTTACATTTATCTTAATAATTTTCAAGATAATACATTATGGAAATCAGATGATTTTTCATTTGATACAGATGGAGATTGGACAATTATAATTTCTTCTGGTGATTGGACAGACTATGACGCACCAGAAATAAAACAATCTTTTTTTGTTGGGAAACCAGATATTGCAATTAAAAATATGAGTTTTTCAACTAATTGGGCGAAAACAACTACAAAAATTTACATTGATGATGTCGTCAACATAACTTCAGGGTGTGTTAGTTATGATGCAAATGTTGAAGATGTAAATGTCTCATTAATAATAACTGAATCTAAAACATCAAAGGTAGTATATAAAGAAATCACAGAAATAACAATTTATATGGATATTGCTAACTATGTTTACTTTAGCTGGAATCCAAAAATTTCTGGAAAATTCAATGTCACAATAACACTTGATCCAGATGATGTTATAGATGAGATAAACGAAAATAATAACAGATTGATAAAGCAAATAACGGTAAGTGGTATACCAGATTTAGCAATTGTAGATATAATTATACCATCTTATGAAATCAAAGAATTTGATAGAGTAAAAATTGACATTTTTATAAAAAATATTGGTAAGGGTGATGCATCAAATTATGTTCTAAAACTTTATATTGAAAATGCTCAGGGATTAATGAAATATGAAAATGAAGTAGATAGTGAGTTAATTACCATTAAATCAGATTCCAATAATACATTTAGTTTGTATTGGAACTCTTCAAAACCAGGAAACTGGTTAGTTGGGGCAAAAGTTCTTGTAAATGATACAAAAAGAGATGTTGATATATCAAATAATCGTCTTTTATCTGAAGATATTTTAATAGTTAAAGCAATAGAGAGAAATCCTCCTGTTATATCAAATATTATTATTTCACCAAATAGTCAGGAACAAGGTAGTTCAGTTTCAATATCTGCAACAGTTACTGATTCCACTGGTTTAAATTCTGTTTCTGTTAACATAACAAATCCAGTAGGTAAAATATATAATTATGTTATGGGGAGAACAATTGAGAATGTGTTTAGATATTCATTTACTAACACTAATGAGGTTGGAAGATACTCATATAACATAATTGCTGTTGATAATACTAGATACAGAAATACAGCAAGTAAACAAGGTAATTTCTCGATATACAAAGAATCCACAAATCCAGTTATTTCCTTTTTTGATGCTGAACCAAGAGTTCAATTAAAAGGCGAATCAGTGGAAATTACTTGCTTAGCAAGTGATAATCTAGAAATAAAGACTGTAATTGTATCAATCACAACTCCAACTAATGAAGAGTACAGAAGAAATTTGCAGTATATTAAAGAGGATAAATATACTTACTCAAGTACCTATGATACATCTGGCAAATATCTTTTTAGTATAGAGGTTAGTGATATAGCAAACAATATTGTTAAAACTGATGATAAGTCTTTTTGGATAACTTCTGATATTGACGACAAGGATGACGATGGCATGCCTGATTGGTGGGAGGAAAAGTATAATTTAGATCCAGAAGACCCAGATGATGCGAAATCCGACCCAGATAAAGACGGATTAACAAATCTTGAAGAGTATAAAAATAAAAGTAATCCTAAAAAGGATATTTTTTCTGAAAATGCTGTATATAGACTTAAAGAAAACTCGTTATATCTTTCTGGATCTATAATCTTATTTTTTGTTTTATTTATTCTTTCAATTTTTAGTAGGAGGAGAAAACCTTAATGAGCTTATTTAAAAATATTTTATTTTTGATACTTGGATTCTTTTTAATAATTTTTTCTTTTTATGATATTGTATATGATTTGGGTTTAATTGTTATATCAATAGTTGCATATTTTTTACTAATTTTCTTTTATATATATTTGAATTTACGAGAATCAAAAACAAAAACTGTTCCAGTTGATATAGATATTGTTGAGGAATTTGAAAAAACTCTTAAAGGTGGACTTTATCATTTCAAATGTCAAACCTGTGATGGTTTTTTTGCTATTAAGAAATCAAAGGGAGACAATAAACAATATGTTAAGATGACATGTCCCGACTGCGGTTCAATTGGAGTAATTCCCCCAAATCCTTCAACTATTGAAGATTTTATTCCTGAAAAGAAATCAATTAAAGCAAATTTCAAATGTGAAATATGCAATGAAAGATTAACTATCTGGGCAGAGGGTACTGAGTTATATAAAAAATTACATATTTTTTCTTGTCCTTATTGTGGTAAAATTGAAACAATGAAGAAAGTTTAAACTCTATGTCTTACTTTTACAGCTTCACCGTGATATGATTTTTTCATTTCCTCTCCGTTCATCTGTGCAACTCCAACTGCAACTAATTTATCATTTTTTAGCACGATTACCTCATCACCGACTCTTATCTCACTATCTGCATTTTTTACACCCGGTGCAAAAATTGATCCTATTAATTTGAAATCATCATATATTTCCAACCAGTACATTTTAGAATCAATTAATTGCTCTGCTCCATTAAGTGTTAGAGAGATAAGTCCTCTATCCTTTGTTGTCATTCCAAGTTGAATGTTATTTTTAATGATTTTTTGATAAGGATATTTTCCTTTGATAAAGACATCTTGTAAAAGATTTTTAGCAATTTTTTTACCAAATTGATAAGTTGCTAATGATTCAATATCTTCTATTGCTCTTTTTTGAGCTTTAATTTTTTCAAAATTATTTACAATTGAGCTTAAAGTATCATATAGTTTCTCCAGTGATTCATTTGTTTTTGGATTATTTTTACAAGTTAAAATAGGTTTATTTAGAATTGGATTTACAAATTCGTTTAAATCTTCTGGCAAGTGCGAAATTATAATTTCATATTTGTTTTGTTTTAGATATTTTGATAAAAGTTCTGTTATCATATTTTTTTCTTGTTCATCCCATATACCAGTTACTGGTATATCATATGAAGATGGTGGATAAACAAGTTCAAGATCTCTTGGAACAACACCTATAGGTGAAGTGATAATTACTTCATGAACAATAAAAGGATTATTTGTAGCAAGTATTTTTTCTCTAAATAGTTTATGAGATTTTGAAAATGAGTAGGGTTTCTTTGCTGAGCATGGAAGTAGTAGTAGTATTTTTGCTGACTTTGGTTTCATATATCGTTCAATTAATCTATTTTGAAATCGTTTTATTTCAGGTCTATTTAAGGCTTCAGATGTCGTAGCAATAAGAACACTTTTACTCTGTATAGGAGTTCTTTTCTCTAAATAATTGTAATGGTTTCTATCAAGATTTCTAAGAATTGCTGTTAGATTAGGATCTGATTTTGTTCTATTTTCTAATAAGTTTCTAAGATTATCTTGTTGAATTGCGTTTCTAACATGTTTAATTTCATTAAATAATGCATAATAGTTATGATTTAAAATTTCTTGAAAACTCATATCTTTAGGTTTTTTATTATTTATACATAATGGACAATTGCATGGATTTTCTTCTAAATCATTTTTATTAAACATTCCTATTTCGAAAAGTAAGGAATTGTTTCTCGCTGCAATAATTGCAAATGTTGAATCAAATAAATCAATTCCAAGATATGTTAAAAGTGCTAGATTTGTTGGATTTCCCACACTTGGTATATATATTGCTTTTTGATATCCTATTTCTTCTCTTAAATTTACAATATTATCTACGAATTTTTTAGGTTGAGACATGATTTGTTTTGCATGATCTATAATATAAAGTGAATCATATCTATACTTTATTTTTTGGATTAATAATTCTTCTGAATACTTTAATCCTGGTTTTATTTTTTCCTTATTTTCATTTGTAATAATTATATTTGCAAATTTTGGAGGTTTAAACCTATTAGTATCTACAAAAAAGATGTTTGGTGTAATTACTTTTTCACCATTTAATTTTAGTTCTCCGATTCTTCCAGAACCGTCTCTTTTTTTTACTCTGAATTCCATTTATTGAGTATATACATTTTTATTTAAAGAAGATTTAGTTGGTTTTTATGCCTAAATTATTCAATTTAAATTAAAAATAGAGCATTATTGCATTTTAATATGTAAAAATTTATATAACTAAAATACATTGTAATTTTGGAGGGAGGTTAATATATGAATAAAAAAAAGGATTTAATAAAAAACACTCTTGTTTTTGGAATTGTTATTTTATTTGTAGGTCTTGCAGTTCAACCAGGTACTGCAAATACCCAAAAGAGAGACATTAATTGTGAACCAGAGGATTTTTTATTTCAAACAATTATTGATATAGTAAATAATAAAAAAGTAAAGAATTTGCTAGAACAAGAGATGAATAATGACTTGTTATTAGATTTTAATTATAATTTTAGAAGTTTGTTTAGAAAAATATTATTTAAAGATCCAAACCTTCTAAACTCACTTATTTTTACTAGACCAACTTTTTCACCTGAATATCTGAATTTTGCTTTAGAAAAAGGTTATGAACTAACTAATTTAATAGGAGAAGATAAAGTTTTTGAGGTAGTTGAATCAATTACTATTACAAATCCTAAATTTTCAAAAAGTTTTTCAGATATTATAAGTAATAATGAACAAATAAATAATAAAATTACAGAAATGAAAGCTATGAATCAAGAATTAAAACCTACTTTTCCATTTGAAGGTAATCCAATAATTTGCGTTATTCTGTTATTACTTGCGTTTACAGTTGCAATACCAATAGCTTCGTTTTTTGGAATAATAATGCTATTATCTAGTCATCCATTTTTAGGTCCTCTGATTCTGGGTCTTTTTGTAATGGCTTCAGGAATTGTTGTGATCTTTTTAGAACTAATTGCTATATTCTGTTAATAAATAATTACAGGTTTAAAAAAATTAAAAATTAATGTCTAAAGTATCTTTGACCTGAAAATACCATTGAAATTGAATTTTCATCTGCTGCTTTTATTACTTCTTCATCACGAATAGATCCACCAGGTTGAATAATTGCTTTGACACCAGCTTCAGCTGCAACATCTACAGCATCTCTAAATGGGAAAAAAGCATCACTTGCCATGATTGATTCTTTTATATTTTCTTTTCCTTTATTAATAGCAATCCATGTAGCATCAACTCGAGCAGTTTGTCCCCCACCAATACCAACTGTATGAGTATCTTTTACAAAAACAACTGAATTTGATTTCACATGTTTAACACATTTAACAGCAAATTCCATTGACAAAAGTTCGTTTTTACTTGGTTTCTTTTTTGTAACAATTTTCCAATCTTTTTTAGGGGTAATTTTTATGTCTCTTTCTTGTGATAAAAATCCACCAACTACACTTCTAAAAATCATTCCCTTTCTATTTATTTTCTTATCAATATCCTTAAGCTGAAGCAGTCTTAGATTTTTCTTTTTACTTAAAATATTTAAAGCTTCTTTGTTAAAATTAGGTGCAATAATTACCTCTAAAAATAAATTTGATAGTTCTTTTGCTACATCTTTTCCAACTTCTCTATTGAAAGAAATTATTCCTCCAAAAGGTGAATAGGTATCTGTTTCATAAGCATCTTTCCAAGCTTTCAATAAATTATTTGCACTTGCTATTCCACATGGTGTTGCATGCTTTACAATAACACAACTTGGGTCTGAAAATTCTTTTATACACTCAATAGCACAATCACTGTCAAGGATGTTGTTATAAGATAATTCCTTTCCATGAAGTTTTTTTACGTTTGTTATACAAGGTTCATTTACTTCTGGTAAAGCTCTATAAAATGCGCCTTTCAGATGAGGATTTTCACCATACCTCATATCTTGAATTTTTCTTAATGAAATACTATTATCATCTGGTAAATTTTCATCTGTCCATTTGTTTCTTAAGTAATTAGATATTATTGCATCATATTGAGCAGTATGTGTGAATGCTTTAATTGCAAGTCTTTCTCTATTTTCTAAACTTACATCTCCATTAGATTTTAGAGAACTTAAGATTTCTCTATATTGACTTTTATCAGTTATTACTATTACATCTTTGTAATTTTTTGCTGCTGCTCGAATAAGAGTTGGTCCACCGATATCAATATTTTCAATAACTTCTTCAATGCCAACTTTTTGTTTTTTTATTGTTTCTTCAAAGGGATATAAATTACAAACCAACAAATCAATTGTTTTAATATTATGTTTTTTAAGGGTTGCCAGATGTGATTTATCATGTCTTTTTGCAAGAATTCCTGCATGAATAATTGGATGTAGGGTTTTTACTCTTCCCTCAAGCATTTCTGGGAAACCTGTTACACTAGATACTTCCTTAATCGGAACACCTGAATTTTTTATAACTTTTGCAGTACTGCTTGTTGAAATTATCTCTATACCTAGTTTGTTTATTTCTTTAGAAAAATCAGATATACCATCTTTGTCTGAAACACTAATTAGAGCTCTTTTGACATTCATCGGTCTTACCTAAAATGCATATGAGAGAGCTTCATAAACGTTTGGGTTTATTACTTATTTTTTTCAAAATCAATTGCTTCCTTAAGACTAATCTCACCTTTCAATACCTTTATTGCTGTTTTTTCCGAAATTGAAATTTTTCCATTTGAATATTGTCTACTTCTCTCCTGAATATTTCTAATATCACCTTTTGTTGGTTCTAATGGTAAACGTCTTTGAACCTTTCCACCACGGATTAAGGCAATTGCTGCAGCTGCTTCCCCATCTTTTTCAAGTCTTTTTGTCTGTTGTGTTGGTGTTGTCTTTGTTTCATCAACAATCTCAATTGGGATACAAAGTGAAATCAAAGAATTGATTATCCGATTTCTAGTAATAATTGAACCATGACCAATACGAATTAATGTTTCGGTTGAAGGATATTCTCTTAGAACCCTTTTTACTATTATTACAACCTCCTCTGGAGTTTTAGCATTCATTTTTTGTAATAATATTTCATCTCCAACTACTGCAATACCTGGTTTTTCGCCAGGATCAATTCCAATTAAAACCTTTGAATAAAGATCTTTTCCAACAAGCATTTGAATTGCTAAGTCTATGGCATGATCAATAGAATCATATGCATCAGCAGCAATTACATTTGATATTTTTATATCATGCAATTCACTATTGGATGTTAGAATTACTCCTATTCCACTCGGGATATGATTCAGTGATGTAAGAGAAACAAAGGAAATTTTTCTTTTTTTAAGATTTTTTAAAAGATCATGATATAGTGAAAAATCTTTTGTGAAAACACCTATAGTTTTCATTTTATCTTTCCCAAGACATTTTTCCATCAAGATATTCAGTCCAAAACTCTCTCAAATTTTCTTTTAGTAACTCATCTAATTCTAAAATAGTAAATTTCTTTTTTACAATTCTATCTAAATGTTTACCCATGCTTAGATTTTTTATTTCATATTCTAAAAATTCTTTTAATTCTATAAAATCTCGTTTTATTTCAACATATAATCGATTATTTTTTTCAAAAGGTTTCTTAGTAACTCTAGGATCATTTTTCCATTTGTTTAAAAATTCATTTGTATGTTTTTTTAGTTTTAATGGTGGACCAAGATGAACAAAGGTTTTTGAAAGTGGCTCATTTATTGTTTTGATGATTATGTAGATATTATGATCATCAACATAAAATGAACTATCAAAAATTGTAAAATTATATCTTTTAGATGTTTCACATATTGAACGGGTTGCTTTTCTTATTTGAGGATAAAGATTTTCAGGAATAATATCTGGTTTTCCAAGTTTTATACCTAAATATTTGAATTTTTTATTTTCAAGTTTCTTCTTTATTTTTTCAAGAGACCATGGTACTATTTTTTTTGGGAAAAAGAAAGTTATCAGCGGTTTTTTAATATATTCCTTACATGCTTTTTTAAAATAATTAAATTTTTCTAAAGATATTGCTGAGGCTACATTTCTTTCTGTATCAACTGGATCAATAAATGTTAAAGGTGTATTAAAACTAGGAAAATTATTGTCTGATAAAGCAATTTCTTCTCCAATATTCCAATTTTTTGCGTTTTTTATAAGATTATCAAATGTACCATACTTAATTATTAATATTTCACATAAGTAACCAGAAAAACCTTCAACTTCTGCTTCAGCTCCATAACATCCAATTCCTCTAAGAAATTGTTTGAATAAAAGTACCTCTGGTTTATTTTTTTTAGGTAAATTTTCTTTTACGTATTTTGTGTGTAATGGTGTTCTATCAACTGCAGATAGTTTTTGGGATGCATTTTCTATTTTGTAACATGGAACAATTTCAACTTTATTTTTTTTATAATATCCTCTTATATAAGGATGCTCTGCAAATGATTCTTCAGTATCTTTTAGGATTGATTTTCCAATTGATAGAGCGCTTTCCCCAATTTTTTCCTTTTTATATTTTGTTGGAAACTTTATAAAAAAATCAATATCAAGATTGTCTTTTATATATGTGTCCTTTGCAATTGAACCAACAAGCTCGATATCAGCTGGTAAATTTCTATTAATTATCTCTTTTTCTATCCTTTTGTTTAGTTCTTTTACTATAGTATTAATTTCCTTTTTATATTCTTTAGAAGGAGCAATCCTATCAATTACTTGCTTTTCAATTTTATTCATTAGTTTCTTCCCTAATATATCTTCTTAATATCAATATTATTCCTATTGATAAAACTGCTCCTGTTATTACATCGATTAACCAGTGTATTGATAGATAAATTACAGAAATTATTACAAGTATCATAATAGTATAAGCAAAATATGTGAATTTTTTATTACCTGTTAAACTAACAGAGTAGGCAATAAGTATTGTCATTGCTGTATGTAAAGACGGTAAACAATTATTTTGTGTTGTAGTTGAATAAAAAAAGCTTTCTACAGAAGGAATAACAGTTTCAAGCGCAGAACTTGCATCATAATATGTATATACATTTGTTATTGGGAGAAATAAGTAAAATGGAAGAGCAATAATATAAATTAAAAATAGCCCATATGCAAGTGTTTTTAGTGCTTTTTCATTATTTGTTAGTAAAAAATACAGTGGTGAAAACCATAGTGTAAAAGAGTATATTGCAATATAAATTAATACAAAGAAATATACAAGAATAGGTGTCCAGAATTGGGAAAATAGGTATACAACATCGCCTTCAATGTCTTTTATGTTATTTGCAAAATCATAACCAACTAACTCTGTTGTATAACTATCTATTAAATTTACCTCTATTAAATGAAGTATGACTACTCCAGCAATTATGATAATATAAAAATAATTTTTTTGAATTGATTTAAAAATTCCAACTTTATTTCTAAAAAAATTTTTTGGAAAAAATAATATTATACTCAATACTATTAATAAAAGATTGATAATTCCTAAAACTATATACCATGTTTCTATTAAATTCACCGCCATTAATTTTTTTCTAAAATATCTTTAGGTTAATTTTTACTTTTTGGTAATAATTGCTCGAAGATAAAATCAATATATAAACCTAAGTTTTTTCTTAGAATTTTATTTCTTTTAGTGTTGTATAAATCGGTCCTTTTGGAGTAAGAGTACTTTTTTTTAATTTTATTGAATTTACTTTTAACTGGGTAAATTCAATATTTCTATATTTTTCTATTACCTGTATAATTTTTTCCTTGTTTTTAACACTTTTAATTCTTGCTATTGTTAGATGAGCAGAAAATTTTCTTTTTTCTTTTTCAAAACCAAGACTTGAGATTTGCTCATCAATTTTTTCTGCAATTTTTGATATAATCTCACCATTTTCAATTCCTATCCAGATAACTTTAATGTATCTTTCATTTGGAAAAACACCGGATCCTATCAACTTAATCTCAAAAGGTTCAATTTCACTAACTGAATTCTTGGTAATCTCTTCTATCTTGTCTATTAATATTTCATCTGTATCCCCAAGAAATTTAAGTGTCAAATGTATGTTTTCTGGCTCAACAAGTTTAACATTTGCTCCAGTATTTTTTATTTCATTTTCAAATTCTATCAATTTCTGAAAAGGTTTAATATCAATTGCTATAAAACCTCTAAATTTCTGCATTTTAAACGCCTGATTTTTTATTCCCCCTAATTGTTTTTTTGATTTTTTAGTTTTTAGGTAAGGGGTGTCAAACAATCTTTATATTATGATAATTACAAAAACTATTATTACTGGAGAAAGAGCATGAAAATTTGGGAACTAAAAACATATTTTAAAAACTACTTTGATTTAATTCGTCCATTTACTCTTCTCGCACCAATAATAGTATCATCATGTATAATGATTGCAAGTTATTTTAATAATAAAGTTTTAGGTGATTTTTCAATAATTTTGTGGACAACAGTATTGCCTGCTAGTTTTGCATTAGCTATACTTAATGGAGCCTCTAATACACTTAATCAAGTAACAGATATTAAAACCGATAAAATATCTAAACCATATCGTCCTTTAATAAAAAGTAATATTCCTATTGAAAATGCATTGATTATATCTATTCTTTTATACTCCCTTGCAATTTTTATTTCATTATTTATAAATCCCACATTTCTTTTTTTAATCCTTCTAATATCATTTTTCTCAATTACCTATTCAATTCCTCCTAGATTTAAGGATGTAATTTTTGTCAATCAACTATGGATTGCAATACCTCGAGGTTTATTAGGAATACTTGCCTCTTGGAGTGTGTTTGGAAACCCATTTAATCCGTTACCTCTTGTAATAGGTTTAATAGCAATGTGCTTTTTAGTAGGCGGATCTATTACAAAGGATATTGTTGATAAAGAAGCTGATAAAAAAACTGGAACTAAAACACTTGTTAACACTTTTGGTATAAAAAAAGCAGCAACATTATCTTTACCATTTATGATTTTCCCTTTTTGCTATATTCCAATGCTTATTCATAGCGGTATATTGGAATCATATCTATGGATTCTAACATTTTTATCAATACCTGCTTTTCTAATATTTTACTTGATGATTAAGGAAAATAGAAAAGAAGGATTACTTGAAAATACTCCTTCATGGACTTTAATGTATGTGACATATTTCTTCTTCGCATTTGGTTTTTCAGTTCTAACTGTAATTAGTTCAATAAGTGCTTAAATTATAGTTTTTACGAAGCATTTATTAGATTTTATTTGATTTTTTTTCTTATGCTTGAGAATTATTATTACATATTGTTTATGCTTATTTTTGCAGTAATCCCTTCAATAATATTGTTAGTTATTCTAAGAGATAGAATTGTGATTAAGAATCTTGCAATTTCACTGATTGTCTTATTTATTATTGGCGTAATTTGGGATCAAATATCTGTTAGATTAGGAATTTGGAGTTTTTCCCAGGATAAAATTATTGGTAATCTTTTTGAAATTCCCTTTGAAGAATATATTTTTATTATTTTTGTTCCGATTCTATCAATAATGGTTTATACTCTTATAAATAAGATTAATAAAAATTAAAAAACTATCCACCACTAATCATATGAATTACAGCAACTGTTGATTTATCTGGTATTTTTACATAAGAGAAATCTTTTCTTGGAACGACCTTGTCATTGATTTTAACAACAACAAGAGGAAATGTGTATTTCATTCTTTTAAGCAATTTTTCAACTGTTTCGTTTTTAACCCATTCGACCTTTTTACCATTCACTTCTATACTCACTTATCTTCACCCAAGATTATTTCCAAAGCTAAATTTGCCTCCCAATTTGCCATAATCGAGACACGTGGGGCCATTAGCACATCATCATCACTTGATTTTGCTTGTCCATCATAACACATAAATAAATTGCCCAATCTTTTTGTTTTAATCCTATCTGAATTACCATAACCAGCAACACCTGAAGCAGCAATAATAGGTTTTTTTGGTAGTTTTGTGAGAATTTCTTCGATGAAAATTGTCTTTGTTTCAGCATTATCTAATGCTTCAATTACAACATTTACATCTTTGAATGGTTTTTCCATTTTCCCTTTTTCAAGTTTTAAGTTATGGATAACTAATTTTACCTGTGGATTAATTTTTTCAATAATTTCTTTCAACGAGTCTACTTTAGATCTTCCAATATGCTCAATGAAATAATATTGTCTTCCAAGATTTTTTTCTTCAACTTTATCAAAATCAACCAAAACAAGACGTCCAATCCCTGCTCTTGCAAGTGAAACTGCAGCATTTGAACCCAGTCCACCAAGTCCTGCTATACCAATACTTGTATCTTTTAATTTTTTTCTTATTTTATCATATTTTACTTTATCCATAAGTTTTTACCATTTTTTCCAATAATTTGGATGTATACTGGGAAGTTCTTCCCCCTTTTTATATTTACCACCCCATACATTCAAACCTGCTTTTTCATCCTTATCAATTTCATCTTGTAGAATTTTTAGCATTTTAGAATCATTCATGCCAAGTTGTTTCATTTTTTGGGGAGTTGGAACACCGTTAGGGGTCCAGCCTCTTCGATAATATACAGCATCTGCAAGTTTTTGATATTGATCCTGTCTAAAATCATATAAAAGTTTCATTTTTTCATTTATATTCATTTTTTCAATATCTTTTTCAGAAATACCTATTTTTTCAGTTATATATTTATCATACCTGTCTTTTCTAGATATATATTCCATTTTAGTAACAGGTCCCATTGATCTATAGGGTATCCAGTCATCTTTTCTTCTTCCTCTACCCATCCATACATTCATTGCTCTTTGAAAGTTATAACATCTTTCGCTCTGTAGTATAAGGTCCTCTTTTGTTATTTTTTTACCAGTCATTGCTTTTTGGTAATCAACATAGTTTTGAACATGTTCAGGGACCTTTGTAGGATCATCTGTTTCTGCATTATTTGCAGGTTCAATATCATTCCATGGAAGTTTACAAAGTCCATTTAATCCAAACCAGGTTCTCCACATTGGAAAGTAGTGAAGTGCTTCTGCTTTGTCTTTGAAAGTTGGAATTGCATTATTTACCATATCCATAAAAATAAGCCAAGCTTCATCATGCTGTGGACCCTTTAGAGTAAGTCCATATCCACCTTGCATAGCAAGTGATTCCTTTGTAACATATTCAGAATATTCCAAACCTTTACTTTCCATACCACAATCTTCAATGAGATCTTTATCTCCCCAGTCCTTTTTTATAAGCCAGTCTTTTACTCTCCTAATACCTTTTGAAGCAACCTTTATAAATTCTCCATTATCACCACGCGCAATTCTATGTAATAAATCTAGTACTGCTTCATAATTTCCAAAACAAAGTTCAAGATTATCACACCTTCCCTTGTTTAAAATTCCATATTCATACATCTCCATATAAAAAGCAATTGCAGTTCCTGTTGAGATTGTATCAAGACCATAGGTATCACAATAAAAGTTAAATTCTAGAATCCAAAGAGGATCCCAGATACTCATGTTTGAACCACATCCTACAGTTTCATACTCTGGACCATCAACTGTTACTTTTTGACCTTTATATGGACCTGTCATAACAGTAAAACCATCTACAGTTTTTGAACATGCCATTGTACAGCCATGCCAACATCCATCTGGGATAATCTTAGTAAAATGTTTGTAAAACTCAGGTGAATAAATCTTAGATGCTTTAGGAAAACTACCGAATCTATAATTTTCAGTTGGCAGTAAATCATATTCATCCATAATTTCGACCAAATGTGCAGTTCCAACAGCACGCATATTACACTGGTATCTATCCAGATCTCTGATTTCACGATGAAGTTTTGTCCCAATCTTTGCTAATGTTTCAGGATCAGCGGGATTATTTGATATACCACTTACTTTCTCAACTTTTACAACAATTGCCTTTATTTTTTTATCTCTTAGAACTGTGCCAAGACCGCCTCGACCTGCTTGTTTTACACGTGGAACTTTTCTTCTAATATCATAAAATGAAAAATTAAGACAACCCCAATAACTGTTTTCAGCTCCTTTTCCTGATGAAACAACTGAAACTTTTTGTCTAGAATTATCTGTATCTTCAGATGCATACATTTTTGTAAGCTGTTCATTTAATTGATGAGTGTTTGTTTCTTCAAGGGGAGCAGTTTCAATTAAAACCTTTCCTTTTTCACCATCAATGAGAATTACGACATCATGTTTTGCTTTACCTTGTATTTCAATAGCATCAAATCCTGCAAATTTAAGATAAGGTCCAACAAAACCTCCAACATTACTATCACAAATAATATCAGTTGAAGGTGATACTGTAAGACAAAGTGATTTACCTGAGCCGGGATATTGAGTTGTACCACATAAAGGACCTGTTGTTATTATTAGTTCATTTTCATCACTATTCCATCTAGTTGTGGGTTTTATTGAATCCCATAAAAGCTTTAAACCAAAACCACGACCGCCAGTAAACTTGTCTTTCATTTCCTCTGTTACTTTCTTTTCTTTTATTTCTTTTGAAGATAGATTAATGTATAATGTTCTATTTGCATATCCCCTCTCAACTTTCCCTTTTTTAAAACTATATTTAAAAACAATTCTATGAGCTTGTTTGATTTTTTTATAATCCCATTTATGTTTAGTATTCCTAGTTTCATATTCTTCAGTAGGTATCTGTCCTTTTCCCACTATTTTACCCCCAGATTATGATATACAATTTCCTTGATTTTGTCGATCTCGATCTCAACTAACTCGAGTGCACCATTTGGGCATGCTCTAACACAGGCTCCACAAGAAATACATTTAAAAGGTTCAATTCTTTCATCAGATTTTCTCATTGCACCAATTGGACAAAAACCAACACATGCTTGACACCCTATACAAGTGTTTTTATCAAGCCAGACTATACCATTCTTTTTTCGTTTAAGTGCCCCTACTGGACACATATCTATACATAAGCCACGATGATCACAAACATGCATCTTATAGGAATTTCCATCCTTAATGATTCTGATAGCTGATTTTTCACCACCTTCATCTGATTTAAAATGAACATTTGAACAAGCTTTTTCACAGCCTAATTGCCCATCGCATTTTTCAGGGTGAAACTTTAAAATTTTTACTGTTTTGGGATTAACCATAATTGTGTTCCTCTAAGATAGTAAGAACCAATTACCGACAACAAATAACCAACAAAAAACAGAGATTCCTATTGTTGTTGGATAATACAACCGATCTTTAAGTCTTAAATCAATTTTTTTTGTTAAAAGTATTACAGGTAGAACAAATGCTCCGATAAGAGCTGATAAAAGACCGCTTGAAAGAATATTTGGCATAAATGTTATAAGATTCTCAATAAAAAATCCAGAACCAGATACAATTGGAGTAAAAATCTGAGTTATAATATATCCGCCTATATAGACAAAATATGCAGATATAATTCCCATACTAATTTGCATTGTTAATGGTTTAATTTCAGTAAGATCTAATGAAATTTTGTACCAAATAACTTCAAAAATTGCACCTTCTGCCATAATTGCTAAAGCTGAGCATAAATGACATCCAACAAATGGATTGAAAAGTCTAAGTGCTCCAGCAACTAATCCCATTCCAAGTTGCATCCCTGGTTGACGATAAGTCATTCTGCTAATTACCAGAAATGTAATTGCAAAAAATCCAGTCATAATTGCCCCAGTAGGTAGTCCAAATTCACTTAAACCAGAGCCAATAATACATTCAGAAAAACCCCAAAGTGATCCAAATACTAAAATTCCAGCTAATAATTTTAAATTTTTCATATTATTTCACCTCAATTTCAATTACATCTCTTACCCAGAAAGTATGTGCTGTATCTGGGAAATAAACTCTTCCATAATCAGTTAATATTCCAGTTTTTAAAATGTCCCAATCTAATGTTTGCTGATAGCCATCCTTTGCTTTTATGGTATATTTATGACAATCAGTACATCCAACACCAACAGCAACCATAAGCTTATCTAGTGCAATTCCTTCTTTTTCTCCCTCATCTGTTTCAATTTCATTTGTAACTCCTATTGAAAAAAGCTGATCTATTGTAAAATCTTGTCCATTTATTTTTATTGTGTCTTTTTCAATTTGACTTGCATGTACATAAATGGTTGAAATTATTCCAATTATAAGTACAACCATTGCAATAATTGGTATGATCTTTTCCTTCCCCATATTCATAGGTGAACGCATAATATAATATCTATTTAAAAATTGTGACTTTTAGGAGTTATATTATAAAATGATATTTTTTTTACTTGAATTTTCTACTACCTTTATGTTTTTTTAAGACATTTTCAATAGTTTCAACATCTCCTAATCCAAGAATTGCAAGTTTATCATCAACAATTTTTGCAGCAGGTGATTCTCCCATAACAGTTATATGAGACATTTCATCTCTTGCCAACTCAGCTTGTATATCTTCTTTATCTGTTAAATAACGAAATGGTTTTGGTCTTCTTTTTTTAATTTCATCGTCTCGTGATTCTGCTCTAGCAATTATTTCATCAATTGCTTTATCAACTAATTCATCAACATCATCATCTGGAGGCATTTTCTTTCCCCTCACATTATCAAATAAAATTTACCTTTTTAAGTGTTTTTCTTATAAAAACCTAAAAACCCTTAATACCCTTTTTTCTAATTAATTTACTAAATTTTCTAAGAATTTCTTCATCATTAGGTCTCCATTGTATTTTTTGAAGTAAGGAATAAGATATTTCAGTATTAATATCATTAATACGACCTGGAGCTAAATTCAGATATTCTTCAATAAATTTTTTACACAAATGAAATTTTTCATTATTAAACATCGGCTCAGTTGTAAGGATTGATGCACACATCCCTGAAATATCTTCTACAGGTTTTCCAACTCTAGTTTCTTCAAAATCAAAACCCCAAATTCTGTCTGTAAAAATAAAATTTCTTAAAGTTGGATCACCATGAATTAAAAATTCTTCTTTTATTTTAAAATAATTATGAAAGTCAAAAAACCATTGAGCCAATAATATTGTTAATCTTTGTTTTTCAGAAATTGTAACCTTTTTATTATTTATTATATCACAAAGATTTTCTCCAATAATATAGTTCATTATCAAAACATTGTTTTTTTCATCTATCTCGTGAATTATTGGAATATTTAATTTTGAAGAACCTTTATTTATTATGTTATACTCATTCTTCATTTGTTTTTTTAACCCTGGTACAAACCATTTAAGAACTCTCGGTTTGTTATTAATAGTTACATAAGCCACAATATTTTTTTTACTTTTTAATTGCTGTTGAACAACTACATCATTGTATTTTTTATTGTTTTTTATAAGGTCTTCAATATCTCTCATTTTTTAATATCCTAATATAAAAAAAGAAAATAGATTGAGGTTATAATCGTTTTCTAAATTTGTTGAATTATTTCAAAAGATATAACCCATTTTGTCCATAGTTTTGATGATGTTATTTTATCGCCATCAATAAAGGCTACTCTTAGAGGGCCGTCGTTAGATTCATTTAGATATTTTCCCTCTTGTTTATAGGCAAGAATCATCGTAACTCCGCCTGTTTGAGTTATATTTCCTGATTCATTATAAATGCTGACTTGTCCATTAATTGTATTTAAATTAAAATTAGTTGTCCAACCATCACTTGAGGTAATATTCACTGTATAGTTATTTGGTAAATTATCTATTTGATTAAGGATTGTATTTACCTTTACTCCAGTAAAATTAAATGGTCCTTCTAATGAAACATCTGGGAGCCAACCTGTTTTTATATAGGTTCCTGTTCCAGTGAATTCCTCAAATTTTTCAATGTCTTCAATGGTATAATTTATAATTTCATCACCATATGTTATTGTAAAAATATTTTGTTTCTCACCATTTGTTTTTTTATCGTTTGTGTCTTCTTCTTTAGGTAAATTTACATATATAATTGTAAATATTGCTGCAAGAATTATTATTGATAATGCTATTGTTATTATTTTGTATTTATTGTTTTTATCCATCATGGACTATCCGAAAAAAATGATTTATTTTTAAAATTTTCTTTTTTTATTTATCTGATTTTCTTGCAGTAAGATAAATACCTGTCAGAATTATTGCTCCACCAATAATTGTATAATATGAGGGAGTTTGTTGTATCCAAGGTAATGCAAAAGCAAGTAAAGTTGAGCCTAGAGGTTCGCCAAGTAATGCAACCGATGCAATAGAAGCACGAATATGTCTAAGAGACCAGTTGTATAATGTGTGACCAAAAATTCCAGCAACAATTGCCATTAAAAATATTATAATTAAAGCATCTAAGTTTATATTTCCAAAAGGAGCATTATAAAACAAGCATATTACAAATAGACCAATTGTACCAATTGAATAAACAATAAATGCATAAGAAGCAACTGAAACTGTTTTTCTAATTTTTCTTCCACCGAGAATATAGAGTCCTGCAGCAATACCTCCAAGTATTGCTAAAATATTTCCTTCTAATGAATCCAATGTAAAGGAATCTAGCCCATAGTTACCTGTAACAAGTATTATTACACCTAAAACTGAAATAAATATTCCAGCTGTGTTTATAATAGATAAACGTTCTTTAAAAAAGTAATGAGATATGGGCCCAACAAGAATTGGATGTGCAGTAACAAGAATTACAGAACTTGCAACCGAGGTAAATTTTAGAGATGTAATCCATAACGCAAAATGTGCAGCAAGAATAATTCCAATAATAATCATTATTAAAAAATTTGAACGAGAAATGCTAATAATTTCTTCTCGTGTATTACTATTGAATAATACAAATGGCATAATAAGAAGAGCTGTAAAAAATAATCTGTAAAATGCAATTGAAAGAGGATCAATATTTGGATAAAAATTAAGTAATGTGGCAATAAATATTGCTGCAAAAGAAACAGAAATAATTGAAATGAAAAGAGCAATATATGCTTTATTTTTCATATTTTTAATCAGGACTAGTTAACTGCATTACATATTTTGATTTTGTTATATTTAAATTTAGAAATCTTTTATTGAAAAGTAAAAAATATACATAGTAAATGCATACAACTCTTGAAATGAGTGAAAAAGTTTTTGGAATATATGGAAAATCTGATACAGGAAAAACAACTCTTATTATCGATATTGTAAAAAATCTGACAAAAGAGGGATTTAATATTGCAAGTATAAAAATAACTAATAAAAAAATCGGAATTGATACAAAAGGAAAAGATACTTGGAAACATGCAGAGGCCGGATCAAAACTAATTGTGTTTTCTTCACCTATAGAAACAAATTTTATATTTAAAAAATCAAAGGATTTATCTGAGATAATTAAGATTATAAATCAAATTAATAAATACGATTTGATACTTGTAGAGGGGGCAAATGATAAACATATTCCTAAAATCAGGATTGGAAATATTGAAGAAAGGGAAAATACGATTTTTACATATTCAGGAAATTTAAAAGAGGTTATTGAATTTTTAAAAACTAAATTTTTAGGAGGAAAAAATGATAATAAAAGTTAATGGTAAACAAATACCTTTAACAGAATTTCCAACAGATTTTATTAAAAACACGATTTATGGAATGTTGAAATCACTTAAAGGTGTCAATGAAATTAATGAAGTAGAGATACAATTTACTATGTAGATTTTTTTGAAAGAGAGTAAATTATCCTAGCTTTATCTTTTCCCTTAGTTTCTTTTTTAATTTTATCTATTTCTGAAATTTCACTAGTGTTTTTCACATGTGTACCTGCACAAGGACATATATCAAAACCCTCAATTTCGATAATTCGAAGTTTTGTTACAAATTTTGGTAATAAATCAAGATGAGCTCTTTGTTGATCAACTCTTTTTTCTAAACTAGATCTTTCCTCTTCATATATTTTTACAGGTAAGTTCTTTTTGACTATTTTATTAAATTTAGTTTCAATATTTTTTATGTCTTCATCTGTAAAATTTGCTGGATGAAAATCAACTCTTGAATACTCTGCATGTATCTGATTTCCTACTGTTCTTGCCTTATAATCATCAAAAATAATTCCAGAAAGGATATGCTGAGCTGTATGCATTTTCATATGGTTATATCGTCTATTCCAATCTAAAACTGCATGTAATTTTGTACCAACTGGTGGTTTTTCTCCTTGAATTATATGTTGAACCGTATCTCCTTTTTTTATTACTTCTTTTACAATTGATTCTTTATTGTTCCATTTCAAAACCCCAATATCCGACGGTTGTCCACCACCAAGTGGATAGAATGCAGTTTGATCTAAACAAACATAATCTTTTTTATTTTTTATAACAGTTGCATCAAATTCTTTTATGTAATTGCCTTCAATATTAACCATATATAGAATCTTAGTCATGTTTTTGAAAAACAATTTTTTACTAATCAATCTTTTTATTATTTTTCATATTTACAATAGCAAGACCTGCAATTACAAGAACTCCTCCAAATACAAACATAATGGTAATTTCATCATTGAAAATAAAATAACTAAATATTGTTGAAAAAACAGGTATAGCATAAAGAAATATGCTAATTTCACTAGCAGTTTTTTTCTCAAGTGCAACATACCATGCAATATAACCAATTATTGTAGAAAATAAACCTAAAAATAATACAGAAAACCAGGCATTGATTGACATGACAAAAACTTGTTCTATAAGTGAATGGCTTAAAAATGGTATTAAACCTATACTACCAAAAAGTATTGCATATATTGTTAATGATAGTCCTGTATATCTATCTAACAATTTCTTTCCTAATATTGTATATAACGCTCCCATTAATGCAGCAATCAAAACTGCAATTGCTCCATAGATATATTCCACCTTTATGGTAGATTCTATCTTACCCCATATTGAAATTACAACAACGCCCGCCATAGCTATAATTACTCCAAGACCTTTAATTAATGAAATTTTTTCCCTTAGAAAAAATATAGCAAGTATTACAATTTGTACAGGTATTGTTGCAATAATCAAACTTGCTGCTGCAGGTGAAATATATTGCTCTCCATAATTCAAACCAAGATGATATATTATTACTCCAAAAAATCCTAGGAGAAATATTGGAAGGATATCTTTTTTTTGTAATTTTGAAATCCTTTTTTTCTGGAAAAGTAGTATAAAAGGAAGAACACAACATACAATAAAAAATCTCATTATTGTAAGATTAATAAATGATAATTCTTCTAAGCCAATTTTAATAAATGGAAAAGCAAAAGCCCATACAATGACCATAATTAGCATCATAATAAAAAATTTTAAACTAGAAAAGTTAAGTTTTATTAAATTATTTTTTACTTTAATCATTTAGCAGTGGCAATAATTGAACTATTTATAAATCATTACAAGATTTTTTTTATCTTTATAATTTAAATAGCAACATTATTAAATATTAAGTAATTGTAATTTTGGAACGAAATTTATGAATACCCTTGTTCTCAATGTAGATCGTGATGATGATTTTGGTAGAAAGACAAAAATAAAAAGTCCAATTATTGGATTAAATAATAATCTTGAAGCGGCAAACAGACTAGGCGAAGCTGATCCTGAAGATTCCGATTTAAATGCAATTTTTTATGCAATTTCAACTTATAAATCTTTGATTGATCAAAATAAAAATGCTAAAATCGCTACTATTTGTGGACATATGAATGTTGGGCTAAAATCTGACCAGATTTTATCTGAGCAACTAGAATATGTAATAAAAGAAACAAATGCAGAAAATGTAATTCTTGTAACTGATGGTGCTGAGGATGAATATATTCTACCAATCATTCAGTCTAGAATAAAGATCACATCAATTCAAAGAGTCTCCGTTAAACAAAGTAGAGAATTGGAGGATACATATTATCGCATTATAAAAATTCTTGATGATGAAAAGGTTCAAAAACAATTTCTCTTACCAATTGCACTTGTTTTAATTGTTTGGGCTTTTTTTGTTCTTCTTAATATGGCTGCTAGTGGATTTGGAGCAATCTTATTTACTTTAGGTGCATATTTATTAATCAGAGTTTTTAGGTGGGAAAGAAACCTAGCAATAATTTGGAATGAAATTAAATCAGGTCTTTTAACTGGTAGATTATCAATATATACATTTATTCTTGCAGCAGTAATTCTAGTTGCTAATGTGATACTTGCATTTTATACTGTTACAAATACCACATTTAGCTCTGATGTTGAGCTTTTACCACTTTTACTTTTTATAATTAATATGATTTGGGGTATTGTAATTGCTGGACTAATAGTAATATTTGGTCGGGTAATTGATATTTATGTTAAGGATAAAAGAAAACCTTGGGGTTATTGGCTTGCTCCATTTTCTATTTTAGCTTTTGGTTTTATATCTTATGCTATATTCAGATCGTTATACGATGCATTAATTAATTGGCCTGTAAAATTTGATATTACACCTTTTTATACATTAGGTTTTACCGGTTATACATTTACAGGTATTATGATTGCTTTAATTGGGGCAGTTTCAAATCATTATCTAAAGGAAATTCATTCTCTAGAAGAAAAAAAACAAGAAATAAAAAAAAATAAAAAACTAGTTTAGGTAAAAAAAATCTATGTTTTACAAAGATTGGGAACCTATTTATAAAAAGATATCAAGAGAATTTAACTATACTTATGAAAGAGAAAAAAATTCAGCAGAGATATTAAATAATCTTTTAAATGATAAACAACTTTTTCCAATTAAACAATTGGAGAAAATTATTATTAATAAAGAAATTGTAATATTTGGTGCTGGTCCATCTTTAGAAAATTCAATTGAAAAATATAAGAAAAAAATTATAAATTTTGTTAAAATTACTGCAGATGGAGCAACAAGTGCATTATTAAAAAAAAATATTTTGCCGGATATTATAGTAACAGATTTTGATGGTTATATGCCTGATCAGATAAAGGCTAATTTAAATGGATGTATAGTAATTATTCATGCCCATGGTGACAATATTTCTAGTATTAAAAAATATGTTAAAGAATTCAAGAAAAATATTATTGGAACTACACATATTGATCCTTCATCATTTGAAAATATCTATAATTTTGGTGGTTTTACAGATGGTGATAGAGCAGTCTTTTTATCATCACATTTCAAAGCAAAAAAAATCAATTTGATTGGTTTTGATTTTGATGGTAAAATTGGAATGTTTTCCTATCCAGAAAAAAAAGATTTAAATATGAAGTTAAAAAAGTTATTTTGGTGTTTTTTTTTTGGATTTTTTTTTTTTTTTTTTTAAATTAGTTAGCTTAATTAAATAAAAACATATTCCCTGCTTCCAATTATGACATTTATAAATGGTTTATTGATTTTCTTTTCTGTTATTATTGTTTATTTTTTATTAGTATATTTTTTACATAAAAAAGAGATTTTAAAAAAATATAATATCTCTTTATATGGGCCTGCATTACTTTTGCGAACAACAAAAGGAATAGGTTTTTTAAAAAAAATTTCAAGTAAAAAAAGATTCTGGAAAGCATATGGAAGTTCAGGAATAGTGTTTTGCTTTGTTTGTATGGTTATTTTTGTAATTTTTTTCTTTTGGCAATTTTCATTTGTTATTGGACTATCGCCTGAGGAAAGAGCAACATTACTTCCTGGAGCAGAATTTTATGTGATACTACCAGGTATTAATCCGATTTTAC
Organism: Thermoplasmatales archaeon SG8-52-3; assembly: GCA_001595915.1. Taxonomy (GTDB): domain Archaea; phylum Thermoplasmatota; class E2; order DHVEG-1; family DHVEG-1; genus SG8-52-3. The sequence continues at coordinate 10,454 of LSSG01000078.1, read as the reverse complement.
CTATTGAATATTTGTTTTATATTGTTGTCGCATTGATTGTTGCAATAATTGTTCATGAATTCTCACATGGAATTCTAACTCTTGCAGGAGATTTAAAAGTTAAATCAATGGGACTTCTTTATTTGATTTTCCCCATCGGTGCTTTTGTTGAACCTGATGAAGAACAAATGAAGAAGACAACAATTTCTAAACGAATGCGGGTTTATGCGGTAGGTCCGTTATCAAACTTTGTTGTGTTTTTTATTTGTTTATTACTTTTTTCATTTGTGTTTATTTCTGCAGTTGTACCTGGAGATGGTTTGACAGTCTATGAATTATTTGAAGATTCACCAGCTGATGAGATTGGAATACAAAAAGGTGCGATAATAACTGAGATTAATGGTACAGATTTAACAAAGTATGATACTCTTGATGATAGATTTGAGCAATATATAATAATGTTAAATGATACTAAAGCAAATGATACTATAACAATTTCCTATATTTTTGACAATGTAGTTCATAATGATGTTGAGATAAAACTTGTTGATAAATTCAATTATATTCAAATGAATTCTTCAAAGGGTAAAGGATATACTGGCATCTATACATTCGTAGATGAGGAAAGAAATCTTGATCGTTTAAAAAATCCTTTTGGAGATCCCTTGTTAAGATTATTAAATTTTATTTCAATTCCAATTTTAGGTTATTTTCAAGGTTATAATCCTATTGCTTCCCCTTTTACTAGCTCATATTCCATTGTAGGCCCACTTGGTATAATTCCAACAGAGATTTTTTGGATTATTGTTAACACTATCTATTGGGTGGCCTGGTTAAATCTGATGATAGGAATTTTTAATATCCTTCCTATGGTTCCATTAGATGGAGGCTTCTTGTTTAATGATGGTGTTCGATTAATAGTTAAAAATATCAAAAAAGGTATTTCAGATGAAAATTTGGATAAAATAGTAAGGAAAGTTACTTTGGTAGTATCATTAATAATTTTATTTGTTATAATTTCCCCAATATTCTTAAGATATGTCTAAGCTGCTTTTCCAACTATTACTTTACAGGGTGAAGGTATTTTCATTCCCGCTTTTCTAAGAGCATTTTTAGCTTCTTGAATGAATTCCTCAGTTGTTTCAATCTGCATCACAACCTGATTTTGTTTTACCTCAGCAGCAGTTCCAACCGCTTTCCCATAAGCAGCTCTCATGCCTTGAGAAACTCTATCTGCACCAGCTCCTGTTGCTTGTTTGTTTTCCCTAAGTACAACGTGTGGATATACCCTAACTTGTAACCTAAAATTGGTTGTTCCAACCTTTTTTTCCATAGCTCTATTTACTGTTATACGCGCTGACTCTAAAGCGTTGTGTCTAACATTACATTTTTCAAGGCTTGTTAATGAGATTTGGATAGGAAATTTTTGTGTTTTATTACCTAATACAAACTGAGTTATTCTTGATAAGGGAACTCCTCCCATATATTCTCTTCTTGTTGAGGGTTTTCCTCTGACATATCTGTACATACTTCCTGGTTTTCGTGCCATATTTTCACCTAGTATATCTTTAGGTAGAGAAATCGAAATAGATATGGTCTTTATAACTTTTTTTACAGAATGTTTTCTTTTTTAACACCACAACCTTTAAAACAGCAATTAGATTGCCTAAACTCACATAAATCAACAATATATGGTGAAATAATGACAAAAGATAAGATAATTCTGCCTGGGGAACAAATTTCAACTTCTGAGGAATTACTACCAGGTGAAGGAACTTTTGAAGAAGAGGGTATCATAAGAGCATCTAGAGTTGGTACATATTATGTTGATGAAAAACATAGAAGAGTTATAATAAAACCTTTAACAAGTATACCTGTTGAACTTAGAAAAGGAGATATTGTTCTTGCTAAAGTTGTTTCAGTAAGATCAAACATGGTAATTGCAGAAGTAATTCATGTCATTGGTAAAAATCGACATATTTCTGGAGATACTAATGGAACTTTGCGTGTTTCAGAAATCTCAACTGGTTATGTTAAGGATCCAGCAACTGAATTTTCTCCTGGAGATATTATAAGAGCAAAGATTACTCAAGTTCGACCAAGTGTTCAATTAGCTACAAAGGATAGGGATCTTGGAGCAATCAAATCTATTTGTACAAAATGCAGAAAACCACTTTATAAAAAGGATAACTATCTTAAATGTGATAATTGCGGAAATAAAGAAAGAAGAAGAATGGCTGTTGATTATGGAGAATATGATATTAAAAAGTTTTAAGAGGGTATTGCAAATAATGGATGAGTGTGATAATCAATGGAGTTAAGAACTATAAAAAAAACTGCAAAAGAACTAGAACTAGAGATAACAGGAGAAACTGAAACATTACTAAATCCGATTACTGAAGTTTTATTAGAATATGACGATGTTGATTATGCGTCCTATATGTCTGATCATCCAGAGTCCAAGAGAAGGCGTTTATATATAAGAGTAAAAAAAGGAAAACCTGAGGAAATTCTAAAAAAAGCTGTTAAACAATTGGAAGATGAGATAAAAACATTCAGTAAAAATTTTAGCACAAAAACTAAGAGTAAAAAATAGATGAATGTTTTAGAAACGGAAAAAATAGTAGGTATCGAAACTTTTTTTACACCTTTTGATGGAATTGGTGGTAAACTAAGATTACATCCTGAGGATTTTATAGTTTCTGAGATTTCTAACTATCCAAAAAAATCTGAAACTGGTAAATTTTTAATTGCAGACTTAACAACAAAAAATTGGGAAACTAATCTTATTGTTAGAGAATTAGCAAATAAACTTCACATTTCACGTCAAAGAATCAATTTTGCTGGTACAAAGGATAAAAGGGCTGTTACAACTCAAGTTATGTCGATTTATAAAGTTAGTTCTGATAAACTTTTAAATATTAAAATAAAAAATGCTAAAATTGAAAATGTTTATTACTCTGAATTTCCCGTTAAAATTGGTAATCTTATTGGTAACAAATTCGATATTTTCATAAGAAATATAAAAGAAGACGTGGGTTTAGAAAATGTTGGAAAGATTTCTAAGTATATTGAGTATTATGGAGGATTTCCAAATTTTTATGGAATTCAACGTTTTGGTATAATAAGACCAATAACTCATGTTATTGGTAAATATATTGTTAAAGATGATTTTGAGAAAGCTACGATGAAATATATCGGAAACCCTATAGAAGGCGAAGATATTGATTCATATAAAGTGCGTGAGAGACTTGAAAAAAATAAAGATTATTCAGAAGCATTGAAATCTTATCCAATTAATTTAAATTATGAAAAAGCGATTTTAAACAAATTGGTAAATAATCCAAATAACTTTGTTGATGCTCTAAATCAATTACCAAATAATTTACTTACAATGTTTATATATGCTTATCAATCTTATCTTTTTAATAGAATATTAAGTGAACGCATTAGAAGAAAATTACCATTAAATAAAGCAATTGTGGGTGATGTTGTTCTTCCGATAAGAAGAGGATTAATTATTGATACTGCAATCAAGGTAGGTAGAAGTAATATCGAAAAGGTTAATTTACAGATTTCCAAAAAAAAGGCAGTAGTAAGTGGTATTTTATTTGGAAGTGACACAGTTTATTCAGATGGTGAAATGGGTGAAATTGAACATAAAATAATTGATTCTGAAAAGATTGACCCTAGGGATTTTATTATACCTGATATTCCAAGAATATCGTCAAAAGGATCCAGACATCCATTACTTGCGTCTGTTAATAATTTAAAATATAAATTAATAAGTGATGAATTAAAAGAAGGTAAAAACGCATTGAACCTAAAATTTGAACTTAAAAAAGGATGTTATGCAACCTCTTTGCTTCGTGAGTTTATGAAGGCTGATGATATAAAAAATTATTAGAAGATATTTGATGGAAATGGTTTTAACGGTCTTTTGGTATTAGGGTGCTAAAACATATTGTATATCATATGGGATAAATTGGTGAAAAAGAGATGATCGAGTCCCCGCCTCAGAAATACAGTCCAAAACAGGTTGAAGAAAAGATTCTTAAATTCTGGGCAGACAATAAAATATTCAAAAAATCAATTGATCAACGAAAGGGAAGTAAGCCTTATGTTTTTTTAGAAGGCCCTCCTACAGCAAATGGTCTTCCTCATCCTGGTCATATATTGACTAGGGTTATGAAAGATTTAGTACTTAGATATGAAACAATGAATGGTCATTATATTCTTAGAAAAGCTGGTTGGGACACACATGGTTTACCTGTTGAAATTGAGGTTGAAAAAAAACTTGGTCTTGAGGATAAACAAGCTGTAGAAAATTTTGGTATAAAAAAGTTCAATGAAGAGTGTAAGAAATGTGTTTTTCAATATGAAAGTGCATGGGTTGAAATGACCAAGAGAATTGCTTTTTGGATTGATATGGACAATCCATATATTACTCTTACAAATGATTATATTGAATCGGTTTGGTGGTCTCTAAAACAAGCTTGGGAAAAAAAACTTCTTTATAAAGGACATAAAGTAGTTCCATATTGTCCCCGTTGTGGAACTGCCTTATCTGCTCATGAGATCTCTCAAGGTTATAAGAATGTTGAGGAACCATCAATTTTTATTAAATTCAAGTTAAAAAATGAAGATGCATATTTCTTGGCTTGGACAACGACTCCCTGGACTCTTATTTCAAATGTAGCCTTAGCAGTTCATCCAGATGAAACATATATAAAAATCCGTTATAACAACCAAATTTTAATTTTTGCTGAGGAACGTACTGCTTCTTTGTTGAAAGGTCAAGAATATGAGCTTTTGGATGGATTCTCAGGAAAAGAATTAGAGGGAGTTGAATATGAACCATTATTTGATTATGCAAAACCAGAGAAAAAAGCATGGTATGTTGTTCTTGCTGATTTTGTAACAATGGATGATGGTACAGGAATTGTTCATATTGCTCCAGCTTTTGGTGAAGATGATTATAATGTTGGTAAAAAGTATGACCTACCTGTTGTTCAACTTGTAAATCTTGATGGTACATTCCCTGATGATGTAAAAGAATGGAAAGGTAAGTTTGTAAAAGATGCAGATCAAAGTATAATTGAGCATCTCCAAAAAAGAGGTCTCATTGAGGGAATTCATGAATACAAACACGATTATCCTTTTTGCTGGCGATGTGATTCACCTCTTTTATATTATGCAATGGAGTCTTGGTTTATCGCAATGACAAAGGTGCAAAAATCACTTGTAAATAATAATAATCAGATTAATTGGTATCCTGAGCATCTTCAACAAGGAAGATTTGGAGATTTTATTAGGGAGGTAAAGGATTGGGCTCTTTCTCGTAAGAGATATTGGGGTACCCCTCTTCCTATATGGACATGTACTGATAAAAAATGTAAAAATCAAATTTGTATCGGTAGTATTAAGGAATTAAGTGAACTTAGTGAAAAACTTCCAGAAGATTTTGAACTTCATAAACCATATGTTGATCAAATAAAAGTCAAATGTCCAAAATGTAATTCTCTAATGACACGTGAAGAAGAGGTAATTGATTGTTGGTATGATTCAGGTTCTGCATTCTTTGCTCAATGGCATTATCCATTTGAAAACAAAGATGAGTTTAAAGATAATTTCCCGGTTGATTTTATTTCAGAAGCACTTGATCAAACACGTGGATGGTTTTATTCTCTTCTGGCAATATCTACTTTTCTTTTTGACAGCTATCCATACAAAAATGTACTAACATTGGGATTAATTCTTGATAAAGACGGTCAAAAGATGAGTAAGAGTAAGAGAAATTATGTTGATCCAGATATAATACTTGATAAAGAGGGTGCCGATGCTCTTCGTTGGTATCTAGTATCTGCAAGTGCTCCTTGGATGTCAAAGAGATTTTATGAACAGGCAGTAAAAGATACACTCGGAAAATTTATTTTAACATTTTGGAACTCGTACAATTTTTTTACTACATATGCATCTTTGGATAAATTTGATTCAAAAAAAGATTTAATTTCATATGAAAAGAGAACTCTTCTTGACAAATGGATTTTGAGTAGATTTAATAAAACAATTTCTGAGGTAAATTCATTTTTTGAAAGTTTTGAAATACATAAGGCTGCAAGGCAAATAGAGAATTTTATTATTGAAGATTTCAGCAATTGGTATCTTAGAAGATCTCGAAAAAGATTATGGGTTGAAGAAAAAACAAATGATAAACTAGCAGGTTATTCTACAATGTATGATGTGTGCATAGGACTTTCAAAGTTACTTGCACCTTTTATTCCATTTATAACAGAAGATATTTATCAAAATTTAAGAACTAATGATATGCCTGAAAGTATTCATTTATGTGATTATATTAAAGCAGATAATAAAAAAATCAATAATCAACTTGAAGAAGGAATGGATAAAATTAGAGAACTTGTCGAAGCAGGTAGAGCACTAAGATCAAAAATTGGCATAAAAGTTAGATATCCACTTGGAAATGCAATAATTATTTGTGATAAAAAAATTGAGGGTTCAATTAAAAATCTGTTAGATTTATTAAATGAAGAAATTAATGTTAAGAAAATATCTTTTGAAAGAGATACATCTAAATTTATTACAAAATCTATAAAACCTAATTATTCGAATTTAGGTAAAAGATTAAAAGAAAAATCAAAAGCTGTTATTAGTAAAATTGAACAAATGGATATGAAGAAAATATTTGACGATATTGTGAAAAATAAGAAGATTGTTATTAGTTTAGATAGTGACAAAATAAATCTTTCAAAAGATGATTTTATATTTATTGAAACTGAGAAAGAGCATATTGCACGTACTGAAACTGAGGATGCTATTCTTTTGATTGATACAACTCTAACATCTGAATTGAAGACAGAAGGTTTTGCTAGGGAAATTGTAAGAAGAATTCAATCAATGAGAAAGGAAATGGATTTAGATGTTGAGGATAAAATTAATACACAAATTAGAATAGATGCTGATAAAAAAGTAGCTCTTGAGAATTGGAATGATTATATTAAAACTGAAACTAGGTCAAAAGCTATTGTATTTACGCAAAAACCTTCAGGTAAACTTATTAAGAAATGGAAAATTGATGAACTAGAAATTGAAATTGGTATTAGCAAATAATTGTTTTTAAACCAAATTTTTTTTATATTGCTCCTCTTTATAACCATTTATTATGTTATGTCTTGGTATTGAGGCTACTGCCCATACAGTTGGTATTGGTATAGTAGAACAAAACAATGGAAAATGCAATGTTCTTTCAAATGTTTTAAAGATTTATAGACCCGAACAAGGTGGTATTCATCCGCGCGAGGCTGCAAATCATCATACAATTTATATTGCAGATTTGATAAAAGAATCCATCAATGTTGCAAATGTTAGTTTTTCTGAAATTGATCTTATATCATTTTCTAAAGGACCCGGACTTGGTCCATGTCTAAGGACCGGTGCTACTGCTGCAAGAGCATTGTCTCTTACTTTAGATAAACCACTCATTGGTGTAAATCATTGTGTTGCCCATCTTGAGATTGGACGTGGAACTTTAAATGACTGTAATGATCCTGTGTTACTTTATACATCTGGTGCAAATACTCAAGTAATTGCTTTTGCTGAAGGAAGATATAGAGTGTTTGGTGAAACCTTAGATATTGGAATTGGTAATTGTCTTGATAAGTTTGGTAGGACTGTTGGACTTGATTTCCCATGTGGTCCAGCAATTGAGAAGTTAGCAGTTAATGGAAAAAAGTATCTGGATTTACCTTATACAATAAAGGGTATGGATATTGCCTTTTCCGGCCTTCTTACTGCTGCTGAACAATACTATAGAGCAAATAAAAGCCTAGAAGATATATGTTATTCTATTCAGGAAACAACCTTTGCAGCATTAACTGAAGTAACTGAAAGAGCAATGGCTCATACTGAAAAAGATGAGGTTCTTCTTGGTGGAGGAGTAGCTGCAAATAAAAAATTACGTGAAATGGTTCAAATAATGGCAAAGGAACGTGGCGCCTCTTTTTTTGTTCCATCTAAGGACCTTTGTATTGACAATGGAGCAATGATTGCATGGCTTGGAGTTTTGATGTATAATAGTGGAATTAGATTGAAAGTTGAAAATAGTTTTATTGATCAACGTTTTAGAACAGATATGGTGGATGTGACCTGGCGTGACTAAAGAGAAAATAATTTATCAAGGAGCTGAAGCAAAAATTTGTAAATCAAAATATATGGATTTTGATGTAGTCAAAAAAAGAAGAATTAAAAAATCTTATAGAATCAGAGAAATCGACAATCGTCTAATTTTTTATAGGACTAAAGAAGAATCAAAACTTATGACTGAAGCAAGAAAATTTGGTGTTTCTGTACCAATAATTTTTGATGTCGATACAAAAAATGGCATTATTACAATGGAATTTTTAGTAGGTAAAAGAATTAAAGATATTTTAAATGATCTAAGTGAAAAAGAACGTATTCGCATTTGCAAAATGATTGGTGAAAGTATCGCTAAACTTCATAATAACAACATAATTCATGGTGATATTACTACTTCTAATATGATTTATCAGGATGATAGAATTCATTTCATAGATTTTGGACTTGGTGAGAAAAATGGTGAGATAGAAGCAAAGGGTGTTGATTTACATGTTCTGATGGAAGCTATTGAATCAACACATTCTAGATATTCTAATTGTTTTGATTATGTTTTAGAAGGTTATAAAAACAAATTAAAGAATGATGGAAATCTTGTAATTAAAAAAATCGCAGAGATTGTTAAAAGAGGAAGATACAGATGAAAACACTCTATTTTATCACAGGAAACAAGGGTAAACTTTTAGAAGCAAAAAAGAGATTTTCTAAGATAAATTTTGAAATAATCCAGAAAGATATTGGTTATCCAGAGATTCAAGCAGATTCTCTTGAAGAAGTTGCTCTTTTTGGTGTAAATGATATTCAAAAAAGATTTGATAAACCTTTTTTTCTTGAGGATGCTGGTTTATTTATTGATAGTTTGAATGGTTTTCCTGGTGTATATTCAGCCTACGTCTTTTATAAAATTGGTTGTTCTGGAATTTTAAAATTAATGGAAAAATATGAAGGTAATAAAAGGAAAGCTTGTTTTAGATCAGTAATAGTTTATAAGGGACTTAATAAGGATCCTGAGATTTTTATTGGCGAGTCATATGGTCTGATTTCCAAAATATCAATAGGTGATTATGGTTTTGGATATGATCCTATTTTTATTCCTGAAAATGAAAAAAGGACATTTGCTCAGATGGAAACAGATGAGAAAAACCGATTTTCTCATAGGGGAAAATCATTAAATAAATTGATAAATTATATTAAGAATTAAGAAATGGAAAATTTTAAAAGCTTTTAAATACAATAACATATACAAGGATATAGATGACAACACCTGAAAAACTAGCTAAAATGCAAAATAATGAAATAAAAATTAGCGCTAGATATCGGTGGTTTTTTAAACTTTTTATAATAACTACTCTTATTCTTGTTATTTTATTAGTACTCTCTGCAATTGGTATTATATTTCTTGATTTGGGAACAAATTGGTTTTTGTTTGGCTTTGTTGGTTGGGTTATTGGGTTATCATTACTTATTGGACTATTTATTTTACTTGAAATTTTATTTTATTTACACTTTTTTCTTTTAAGAAAAAAAAGGGTAAAACTTGGAATGCCGCAACCTGAATATATAGATGGAAAAAAAGTTATAGAAATAACATTTCCAAGAGGAACTGATGGTGGAATTTATAGTAAGACCTATATTGAAATTGATAGCAATAATGTTCTGCGTTTGAAAAATCTAATGATTCCACCAGATGAGCTTTGGTAAGTTTATTTTTTTAATATTCCCATTTCAGTTAGTTTTTCTGGCAGGTAAGTATCAGTAACATAATCAAGACCATATTTTGCAAGTGCTTGCTGTTCTGATTTCTTACCCATCTTCAACTGAAGTTTTATTTCTCCTTTCCAAAATGAATCTTGAAATCTGGGGTCTGTTAGTTCATTTTTTAATGCATTTATATCTTCTTTTGTAAGACTATCTGTTGGTAAATCATAGTTTTCAATATCTGAAGGAGTAACACCAAGATATTGAGAAGGTGGTGTTGCAAGATATTCAGATATATGGGCAGTTTTTATAGCACCATATGCAATACTTGCATAAATCCTATAACTCCATGGATCACAATCAGTAAAAATTAAAACAGGAATGTTTGCCTCTTCGTTTATTCTTTTGATAAACCTTCTGGTGGATCTTGCTGGTTGACCCTTTAGATGAACAAGTATTGCATTATTAGATGTATCAAATCCATTTTCAACAAGTCTATCAAACATACCACCAGTTTCTATTGCAACAACAAAATCTGCATCAATACTTTTAAATGTGATTTTTTCTGGTTCAACGTTATAAGGAATTGAATAACCTGCATCACCAACATCCTCTTGACAATG
>LSSG01000077.1 GCA_001595915.1 Thermoplasmatales archaeon SG8-52-3 | reverse complement strand
TCTAATTTTAATGACTTTGGATAAAATTCCTCTGTGAGACATTAATGCCAAAGATTTAAATCCAATTCCCTGCACTTGAAAATAAATTCTATAGCTTCATAGGAAGCATTGATACGGTATTAACACTTAACTTTCACGCGAATTAAAGGAGAAAAAGAAAGAGAGACAGCAGTTAGCTAAAATTAACAAAGAAAAGAAACAGAAACCCAAAAGCTTCAGAATCAATTATAGAAACGTTCTCTATTTCAAAATGAGAAGTAATAATTGCAGAACCTAATCCGATAGGGAAATGTTTAATGGTAATTGATTCACCAACGCCAATAGTATAACTCTCTGACGGAATCGTTTTTGTTTTTCCAAATAAGACAACACAATCATGAACTGTTATATTCCCTGAAATGGTTCCATTAAAAGTTTCATTCCCAATATTTGTAAGAATAAGCGATACACCAATTCCACCTTTGACTGATAATAGAAACTCAGGGTGATACATACTCTTCACTGAACGTGGTGTATTTTGAGATTCAGAAGCTGTAATACCCTCAATCACACAAAAACACAACATTCCAACTATGAGAACGGATAAATATTTCTTCATATAGATTTTCCTCCCTATCATAATCTTATTTCTTGATGGTATTTAAATGTTTGGTACAAAATAAAATAAATTGAAGTATCTAGAGCCATGTGCTCTGTCCCTATAAAACATTCAATATTATTAATATATAATATGCTATTTTATATTAGATTTACACTACGTTTAAAATATGATTATTATTAGGCAAGCTAAATTGAAGGATATTAATATAATTTTAAATTTTGAAAAAGAATTATTAGATTATGCAGGGGATATTTTAAATGAGTTTAACCTTGATGCCTTGGTTGATATTAGGTTAAAAGATGATTTTGAGAATATATTATTCAATTATATAAGAAAAAGAATTTTCTCAAAAAACGATGCGATATTTATTGCAGAATTTGATGGTGTAGTAATAGGTCATATGATTATTTCAATTAAGAAGAATTTTCCAATTTTTAAAATGGAATATTATGGTAGAATTAATACTGTTTTTATAAAAAAAGAATTTAGAGATAAAAATATTAGTTCAAAACTTAAAGATGAAGCTATAAAATGGTTTAAACAAAAAGGGATAAATAGAGTTTCTTTAAATGTAGATCCTAATAATAAAAGGGCGATTAATGCTTACAACAAGTGGGGGTTATCTTTAAGTCTTTTTGAAATGAGAATGAATATTTAATACTTTCATACACCCCTATTTTAATTATATAAATAATTAACAAGATACCTAGTTCTAATAACATGGGGGAGTTTGCCAGCGTACCCATCCGCTGGCATTTCTTTTAATAGTTGAGTGATAGATACACAATTCTAATTAGCAAAAAAGATACTATCAAAACTTTATCTTAATTTAATTAAAAGTCTAACTATAAACCTCAATAATAAGTGGTTAATATTTGGTTTATAAATTGGAATTTCCCTTGTGCTCCAATCACTTTCATCACCATATATATCTTTTGTTTTAGCTCTAAGAATATTATCCCAATCTATTTTATCCCAAGTATGAGAAAAAACTGCAAACTCACCTGAAGGAAAATAGTCAGTCCATCCAGTGATTGTTCCATCTCCCCATTCTATATAATATGATATATTATCATTTTCTGGGTCATTAGAACAAAATTCATATACATATTCAATTCCAGGTTTTCCACTAGTTGGTCCAAATATATCTGGTGCATCTGGTGCATTATTACCCTCAGTTAAGACAAAATCATAAAATGTGTTTTCATTTATACTAAGTAATACCCATTCCGTTTTGTAACCCTGCTTAGAACAAGTAGAATTCTTCATACACCAGCATATTGAAATATTTTTAACATGATAAAACCCTGTAGATTCACTATAGTCCTCTTCATATGTCTCATGAAAATATACTCGTATCAATGCTCCTTCTATTGGATTTCCAGAAGTATCATTAACATAACCAGATAAACTTCCATTATAAAAAATAAAGCCAGAATAAGATTCATGAGGTCCTGGATTATGAATCATAACTGGTGCTGTTATCTCTGGTACATCTGGTTGAATATTATTATTAGTAATAGCAAAAGCAGATTGAATACCAATACAAACAAATATAACTAAAATTCCAATTATCAATGTTTTATCCAACAATGAAGGATTTCTACCCATATTTTTTATCCTCCCTCAAATTTTATATCGAATACATGATATTTAAATGTTACAATATCTAAAAAAATGACATATCGAGATTTTTTACTATAAAATTACTTTTCAAACCTTAAACAGAGCATTTATCTTAAAAAAATTATGGAAAAGAAAAACAAATTATAAAAGTACTTGAACTATCCCACTCTAATTCAATAAATTCATCGGGGAGAGATAATGATGAAAAAAACTCTTGCAATTATAATCAGTTTTATCTTTTGCATTTTATTTGTTCCGTCTATATCTGCAGATCCCTCTATTATAATAGAAAATTATTCACTTTATCCAGAAATCTTTATGCCAGGTGACTCTGGAATTCTTACAATAACTGTAAAAAATGCTGAAACTACAAACACAGTACAAACAACATCAACTACAGGTTCAACATCAACAACAAAGACTGATACAGTTGGTGCTTATATAAAAAAAATTTGGTTAGTTTCTGCTACGGATGGTTTCTATAAAATAAAAACTACAAAAAGCTATGAATATTTAGGAATTCTTGCACCTCTATCTAGTATTAATATCAATTTCAAAATCATTGCAGAAGAAAATATTACTGAAGATTTATATTTTCCATCAGTTCATATTGATGTTGATACTTATGAAAATGTTCAGTTTCCAATTCCTGTGAAAGTAAGTAATGCAACTGTAAGTCTACTTCTAACAGATCTACCTTCTAGAATTTCAAAGAGTGGGTCTACTCTTGTCACATTGACAGCAGTAAATAACCGTGAAAATGCTGTTGATAGTGTAACAATTATTCCAGAATCTAATGATGGACTTAAATTTACCCCCAATAGTGTTTTTGTAGGTACTCTTCAAGCTGATGCTTCCTCAGAAGCTAGCTTTTCAATAAAACCTAACGATGTCGGAGTATTTAATATCAGTTTTAATGTTCAATTCAAAAATGGTGATAATGTTCATACTGAAAAGATATCTCATTCAATTCAAGTTGTAGAAACACTAGATGTTGCACCTGTTTTAAATTCAATACCGTCTAAAATTGAAAAGGGGAAATCAGCTCGTGTTAGTCTTGAAGTCTATAATGCAAAAACAGAACCTATTACTGGTGTAATTGTAACACCAATCACTTATGCTATTGTAACACCTTCACAATATTTTATCGGATCAATGGATCCTGATGATGTCTTTTCTGCATCTTTTGAATTAAATTCTGGAGATCTAACTTATGGCAACTATACAATTGGATTTAAATTATCTTTCAAACAAGATAATGAATATTATGAGACGCCGATTATTTACTCCAACTTTTCAGTTATCCCTCTAAAAAACATTGGTTCTGATGGTGGTCTATTAGTGCTTTTTGGATCTGTAATTATAATTATTCTAGTTGTCTTGATTTTTATATTTTATATAAAGAAAAGGCGATCGACTAAATGAAGGATGATATAATTGTCACTAAGGATTTATGTAAAACATATGTTCTTGGAAAAATTACAGTACCTGCCTTAAAACCAACATCGATTTCTATCAAAAGAGGTGATTATATCTCTATTGTTGGGCCCTCTGGTTCAGGTAAATCAACATTTATGAATTTATTAGGTTGTTTGGATACTCCAACCTCAGGAAATTTAATTATTGAAGGAACTGATGTTTCAAAACTAAATGAAAATCAACTTGCAAAAATTAGAAGAGAAAAAATTGGTTTTATTTTTCAAAAATATAATTTAATTCCAACCTTAAATGCAATTGATAATGTTGCTCTTTCAATGAGTTTTGTCGGAATAAATTTAAAAACAAGATTAAAAAGAGCTGAAGAACTTTTAGGTCTTGTAGATCTATCTAAAAGAATAAGTCATAAACCATCTGAACTTAGTGGTGGTGAACAACAGCGAGTTGCTATTGCAAGGGCGCTTTCAAATAAACCATCGATAATTCTTGCTGATGAACCAACAGGTAATGTTGATACTAAATCTGGTGATAAGATAATGAACATTCTTGAAGATATAAACTCCCAAGGTGAGACAATTATTATTGTCACTCATGACTTAGATATTGCAAAAAGAGCAAATAGAAATCTATATATCCATGACGGGGAGGTGGTAGAAGCTGCTTATTGATAATTTCAAACTTGCTCTAAAAAATATAAATGAGCGTAAAACCAGGTCTTTTTTGACACTTCTTGGAATATGTATTGGTATTATGGCAATAATTGCATTGATGGGAATTGGAGAAGGTATGCAGCAAGCAATAACTGGTGAACTTTCTTCACTTTCTGATACTATAGTCTTATCAACAGGAGATATTAGCGCAAATGCATTTGGAGGTGGAGGTTTTGAACATGCAAACAATAATGAATATTTAACAGAACGGGATATCGCCGATATTCAGCGAATTAATGGTATAAAAGATGTAAGTACAGTACTTTTTTCTCCAGGGATAATTACTTTCAATGGTGAAAGCAATAGTGTATCTCTTGTTGGAATTGATGAACTTAATATGGAGAAAATTTTTGGTATTGGAGTACTTGGGTTAGAATCTGGGGATTTTATTGAAGAAGGTAAACAAAATACATGTGTCATTGGATATAATGTTGCCCATGAATATTTTGATGTAGATATTGAGCTTGGTAATCGTGTAAATATTAATGGAAAAAATTTTGCTGTTGTTGGTATCTATAAAAAACAGGGTTCAGGAATGTCAACGGAAACTGATGATAATATTCATATTACACCAAGAGATTTTGAGAAAATTACAGGTTTAAGTGAATCTAGTTCTGCAATTATTAGAATATATGATGTGACTTATGCTGATGTGATTGCAGATGAAATCGAAACAGTTGTCAATGAAAATCATGGTGATGATGATTTTGCTAACGCAATTACAATGACTTCATTAATAGAAAGTATCCAACAGATTATTTCAATTGCTCAAGTAGTTTTACTATCTATTGCGTCTATTGCATTAGTAGTTGCTTCTATTGGGATAATGAATACGATGCTTACTTCTGTAATGGAGAGAACTAGAGAAATTGGAATCATGAAGGCAATAGGAGCAACCAATAAGGATGTTTTATTTATTTTTATTATGGAAGGGATCCTTATCAGTATAATTGGTGGTTTTGTGGGTATTGCCCTGGGAATTATAGGTTCAAGAGGCTTAAGTACAGTTTTAACACGTTCTTTTGGAGGAGAATTGACCCCAGTAATTTCTACTTCATCTATTTTACTTGGTATTGCTGTTGCAGTTATTGTCGGAATGCTTTCAAGTTTGTATCCTGCACGTAAGGCTGCAAAAATGAGTCCTATTGAAGCAGTAAGATACGAATGATGAAATCAAATTAATCTAGATTAATACTATTAATTTCGCTTAAGTCATCTAGAGTGTTCATTTTAACCATCTTATCTGAGATTGTATAAAGCACATTTCCAATGTATAGTGATCGTGTAATATATGAACTAGAATAGTACCAATACCACCAGTAATCAGATTTTTCTTTTTCTTCTTCACTCATATGTGTAATTCTATCTTTGTATTCAAAACCATTTAAATTTAGATTGTAAACATATGCTCCTTGATAGGTGAACTCACCATAGGTGTTTGGTGGTTCCTCATCGTATTGATCTTTTATTTCTTGACTAATTTCATAAAGGCTTACTGGTATTACAAGAATTTCTTTTTCTTTATCAAATAGAAATGCTTTATGGTCATATAATGCCGAGCTATCTGTTCCACGATCGCCAATTATTACATTATCTATTTCCTGTGGATTATCAAAGTCACTTACATCAAAAAGTGCAAGTTTTAAACCTTGGTACCATGCAAAACTTGGATTATCAGATGCAACTGCATCCTTACCGATTCCAATTATATGATTTTCATCAAATGGATGCAGGTATGTTGAAAAACCAGGTATTTTAAGATAACCAAGTACCTTTGGATTGTTTGCATCAGATAGATCAATTGTAAAGAATGGATCAATATTTTTAAATGTTACAATATATGCTTTATCACCTAAAAATCTTGCAGAATATATTTGTTCACCAGGTGCGATATTTTCAATTTCTGATACACGCTGAAGGTTTTCATCAAGAATGTAAACATTATTTTTTGAGGGATTATATTGATCCCATGAATAACCAATTGTCGTTGCTATTCTGAAATAGTCATTGTGTTCATCCATTGAAAACTGGTTTAATACATGACCAGGCACCTCACCTTTTGTTAGATAATTAATCTCTCCATTTTCAATACTTATTTTATGAATCATTGTTGTTTCTTCATTTGATTGGAATTCACCATCGACAAGTGGTCTAGCAAAATAATCATATTTTGTATAAACAAGATATATATTTTTTAAAGAAACATACATTGTCTGGGAAACTCCAATTAAAAAGCTTTTTTCATCAACTTCCATTGTATCCAAATTAACTGCAATAACATGTGTCATTGTGTCGACAAGCTCGGGAACATCAACATAATAAATATCATCATATGGTATTTTTGTTTCATTGTCATCTATTTTCATCTTTGGAACAGAAAGAACACCATTTCCATTTTCAACACGGTATATATAATAGGTATATTCCGTTGAAATAACATATACATAATCTCCAATCATTCTTGCATCAAAATAGCTACCATCAATTTCTATTTCTTTTTTTACAACGGGGTTATTCTTATTTGATATATCATATATTTTAATGATAGAGGTTGAAACATCCCACGGTCTATCTTCAACAATCACCTCTCCATCTTCTTCAGTAACTTCATTTACTTTCTCATAAAGTATAGGATAGCTATATGAGCCTCCAAACACAATTAGATAATCATTGTTTATGAAAAAATTATTGATATAAGCTTCATCTTTAAATGATATTTTTGACAAAATATTTGCTTCATTTGCAGGGTAAGCTTCAATTATATAAATAGTTTGATTCGCAAGAACATATAGATATGTTCCATCTGTTTTAACTGTATCAGGTTCATCGACTCCCTCGACTTGGATATTTGTTGTAGAATAATCATCAGACCCGCCATCTCCTGCTTCATTACCATTTGCACCAGATTTAGACGATTCTGCATTTGGTAACATTATTCTTGGAGCATTATCTGAACTATCATACATATAATAGTTATTGTAATCTTGATATTTGCTTCCTAGAAAATCTAGAAGTTCATCATATGAAGAAAAGGTTTTTACATCATATGAAAATGATTTATTTGTAAGAACTGCAAAGCCTAAAGATCCAACGACAATTAGGAACGTTACAAAAACTACAATTAAGTTATCTTTACTTTTTTTAGATATTTTTGTCATATTTTTCATCACATCCATATTTAGCAATAATTTTTTGGTAGTTTTAAGTTATATACAAGCAAGTTTATAAAGTGTATCAAAACGTAAGGAAAAAACCATACATAATTATTTTCAAGATTGTAATTTTATAAAATTTACTAAAAAAACTTAAAATTTTTAAGACTTGAAATACAATTTTGGAAATGATTTTTTTAAAAATTAATATTCAATTTCTTCTATATCTTCATTAATATCAAAGATATTTATTCCAATTGTTTGTAAATATCTTTCAAAAGCCTCGTCATCATCTAAATTATACTTTTTAAAAGATTTTTTCCCCATTTTTTCCTCTCCTATATAATTTATTTACATTATTGTCTGTAATACTTTGTTTTTAATTATATATAAAATTTTACTGTTATTTTGTCAAATTATTGATAATAACAATTTAAAGTGAAATCATAAAAAAAAAAAATTAGGAAAGTATGTCTTTAATACAGATATCAACTAATTCCTCAATTGTTTTTGTAGCATCTATCTTTAAAAATTGCTTACCTTTAGCAAGTTTTAAATAATTTTCATGCACTTTTTCAAGAAAAGATGTTCTTTCAAATGGAATTAAATTTTTTCTATTCTGTATTCTTATAATAGATAACTTGGGTTCAATTACAAAAATATATGTTCTATCGGGAATAGGGATTCGATTGCAGGTAAGCTCTTTTAACCATTTTATAGGATCCTTAATTTGACTATCTAATTGTACTCCTTGATATGCATAAGTTGACTCAGCATATCTATCACATAAAACAATTTTTTTTTCATTAAGCCAGTTTTGAATATTTTTTGCATGCTCAAATCTATCTATTGTAAAAGTAAGTGCGGTAATAAATGGATCAGCGCCTGTTTCTATACATTTTTGAACTTGTTTTCCAATCCAAGAATCAGTTGGTTCATAAGTTAAAATAACTTCATAACCTTTTTTTTTTAACTTTTCATAAACATGTTTTGAAATTGTTGATTTACCAGACCCATCTATACCTTCAAATGTAACAAAATGCTTCATTTTTTTGAGTTCTCCTGTTTCCACTTGGCTTTATAATAACTTAGAGGATGTCTTTTCTTTTTACAGAGTTCTTCAGTCTCCTCGGTTGGACATATTCCATAGGTTCGCATCTTATCACACCCAGGAGGTGTATATGCAGTAGATGAAGAGTAACCCGTAATGTGTTCAACTTGATAACGTGTTCTTTCCTCTTCAAAATCTGGAGCTGTACTAAATAACTTAAGGATTTCGTTATTATTTAGCCTTAATGAATGTAAAAAAGATACAAGTGCAAACCTTCCCATGTGAGGAACATTTTCTCCAGCTTGAATTGCTGCAAGAATATTTTTCATACAAGGTGGTAATTTTTTAGTATCAAGTTTACCAATTGGTGCTGCTTCGATATTTTTTCTATGAATCATAACAGAATTCTGAATTCTTTTTATATCAGATGAAAATATATCATAAACAGTTTTACTACATTTTCTTTCATCAAGCTCGTTATTTATTCTAGTTCTTAATGCTTCTTGTATTATTCTAGCAAGGTCTTTATGAGATATCTGAATATATCCATTCTTCATCTCACGATTTATCATTTTCCATTCTTTATACCTAGTAGGTGCATGATGAAGATAATCTACAAAATATATGCTAATTTTATTTGTATCTCTATCAAACTTAACATTTAAATCAAATTCATTTGCGATGTTTATTAAAAATTGAGTAGATTCATTTATTAAATTCTTATATGCATGAACAGCTTCCCCTAATGCATAGCGTCTTTTAAAATAGATATCATCAATACAAACAGCTATCATTCTTGCAATTGGATAAGAGATAAGTTCCATTATTTGATCAGAATCAGTAACAAGACTACGATTTCCTACATCTCTATTTTTAAATGCATTATCAAGTCGTTCTACACCTGTTATTCGTGCACGTTCATAAAGAGGATCATCAAGTAATTCCTTTATTGAAATATTATTTTCTATTATATATTGTTTTGAAGCATTCAAGAACGGATATTTTGATATTAATGATAACTCCACCATTTTATATCTCATTATTTAACAATGACCCATTTATGAATTTTACCATTTTGACATTTTAACACGATAGATATTTAAAGTAACATTGATAGATGTTATCATGGGCTTGTATTGATTGGTGGAAAAGATGAAAAAAGAAGACCCAAATAATTTAAAACCCGATAGGAAGGGATTTGATTCTAAAGATGATGAGCACCAATTTGATCAATGGCAGGCTGAGCTTAATAAGGAACTTCGTTCCTTTTGGAGATTAATGCTTGATAATAGTTAATTATTACCAATTAATAAAAGGTTGCCCTATGATTTTATAGGGCTCGTAGCTTAGTCTGGCGGAGCGTCTGGCTCATAACCAGATGGTCGCAGGTTCAAATCCTGCCGGGCCCATACTTCTTCTAATAAATATTAAACGTTTATCTAATTAAACGATAGTTTAATATAGTAAACGATAGTTTATTATAATATGCTTAATAGTTTCAGGAAATTTGTAGGATTTAAAATATTGGAATATTTTCTTAAATATCCAACAGAGAGAACATATCTTAAAGAATTAGCGAAGAAACTCCAAATTAGTCCTAGAAGTGTAAAAATCTATTGTGATACCTTTGAAAAACAAGGAATAATTAAAAGAGAAATAAAAGGTAATATGCACATTTTTACCACAAATAATGATAATTTCAGAGTGAGAGAAATGAAAAGGGCATATTTTATAAATCTATTTGCGGAAATGCATATTGAAGATATCGCAGAAAAAATTGCATCTATTGCTATTTACGGAAGTTATGCATCTGGAAATTATGATGAGAAAAGCGATGTCGATATTTTGATTATTGGCCAAGAACAAGATGTAAAAAGAGATATGATTGTAAAAATCATGGAAACAATTGGTAAAGAATTTCAGCTTAATGTTATACCTATTATAAAATGGGAGAAATTGAAAAAAGATAATGATCATTTTGTAAAAAACATAATTCGAAACCATGTTCTTATAAAAGGAGTTGATTTATGAATTTGAAAGATTGTTTGTCTAAAGGATTAATAAGAAAAGATAAATTTGCTCCAGAAAGAGTAAAAAAATCATTAGAGATTGCGGAGAGGTTTTTATCAGCTTCTAATAAAAATATTGAGATTGAAGAATTAGAAATGGCGGAAATAGCATCATACAACTCAATTTTTCATTCAGCCAGATCTTTACTATTTAAAAAGGAATATACTGAAAGAAGTCATATATGTGTAATTTTGGCTTTAAAAGAATTTTATACAAATAATCACGAACTTATCGATTTATTAAACACATTTGATAAAATTAGAATTTCAAGACATAACATTCAGTATGGTGGAATATTAATAGATATCGAAGAAGCTGAATTTGTATATGAGTTTGCCAAACAATTTTTAGAAGAAACAAAAAAGATAACCAAAAATGAAGGATAAATAATCAAAACATTTTAAATTGATATTCTCAAGTTAACCTCTAAACTTCCTGTTGGGCTCACTTTTTTAATTGGAAAAATTTATGAGCTAATTTTTAATTACGTCATTTGACGAAAATTCTTCTTTATAGAAGGATTTTATTTTCATCAATATACTTGGTGAGGAGGGACAAAAATACTTACCGATACAATAGGCGAGATACTTGAGGAAACAGTATATCATTTTCCAGATACAGATGCACTTGTTTATATTGACAAAAATTTAAAATTATCATATTTTGAATTTAATGAAAAATGTGATCAGATTGCAAAAGGTCTAATGGCTTTGGGAATAAATCAGGGAGATCATATCGCAGTTTGGGCATATAATGTTCCAGAATGGGTTTATTTACAATTTGCATCCGCAAAAATAGGTGCAGTTTTAGTCACTGTAAATACCTATTATAGATCTCATGAGCTAGAATATTTATTAAAACAATCAGATACTACATCATTATTTCTAGTAGAAGAATTTAAAGGAGTAAATTATCTAGATATTATAAAATCAATAATTCCAAATTTTAGTGAATATGAACCTGGAAAACTCAAAAATGAGAAATTACCATATCTTAAAAATATAATTTATATTGGTGATAAAAATCTAAAAGGTGTGTTTAATTTTAATGATTTACTTAAATTATCCTCAAATATTTCCGATGATGAATTTATAAATAGAAAACAATCCATCAAATCAGATAATGTAATAAATATGCAGTATACTTCAGGGACTACTGGTTTTCCAAAAGGTGTAATGCTAACCCATTACAATATCATAAATAATGCATTTTATGTTGGAAGAAATTTAGGTTTTACTTATAGGGACAAATTATGCATTCCTGTTCCATTTTTTCATTTATTTGATGCTGAAAAAGTTTTAAAATCAATTGAAACTGAAAAATGCACAGCTCTTAATGGAGTTCCAACAATGTATATCGCTGAAATGCAACATCCTAATTTTGAAAAATATGATTTATCATCATTACGAACAGGAATCATGGCAGGATCATCATGCCCGATTGAAGTAATGATAAATACAATAAGTAAAATGCACTTAAAAGAAATTACAATTTGTTATGGTCTAACAGAAGCAGCACCGGTTCTTACTCAAACTCAGAGAAACGATCCAATTCAAAAACGTGTTGAAACTGTTGGAAAACCTTTGCCACATATTGAGGTTAAAATTGTAGACCCTGAAACAGGTATGGAAAAATTACCTAATGAACCTGGTGAATTAATTGCTAGAAGTTATGGAGTTATGAAAGGATATTATAAAATGCCTGAGCAAACTGAAAATAGCATTAAAAATGAATGGCTTTATACAAAAGATCTAGCTATGGTGGACAATGAAGGATACTATGTAATACTTGGAAGAATTGATGACATGATAATAAGAGGTGGAGAAAATGTATACCCAAGAGAAATTGAAGAATTTTTATTTACTAATCATAAAATAAAAGATATTGCTGTAGTAGGCGTCCCAAGTGAAAAATATGGGGAGGAGGTTTGTGCATTCATACAACTTAGAAACAATGAAATTGCCACAGAAGATGAATTTAGAGAATTTTGCTATGATGGAATTGCACGTTACAAAATTCCAAAATATATCATATTTACTGATAGTTTCCCATTGACTGCAAGTGGAAAGATTAAAAAGAATGAATTAAGAGATATTGCATCTAAAAAATTAAATTTAATAAACGAAAAATTTAAAATAAAAAATTAAACA
>LSSG01000076.1 GCA_001595915.1 Thermoplasmatales archaeon SG8-52-3 | reverse complement strand
TGATATGGATATTGGTCGTGAGATAGGTGGAGCAAATTATATTGAAACAGTAGCAGGATTCACAGGAGAAGGTGTAAGGGGAGAATCATTTGACACTGGTTTTAATCTTAACCATGTCGATTTTCAAAATAATCCATTGATTGTTCATGGGCCGTCATGTGGAAGTGACTCACACGGTACAGCAACTGTTGGTATTTGCTTTGGTGATGGTACTGGAAATTCAGATGCACGTGGACTACTACCTGATGGACAAGGTATAGTTGCCGATTATAGTATAATAGGTTTAACAGGTCAAAGTCGTTACGATCACACTGGCGAACTTGTTGAGGATCCGTATTATGCTGTATTTCAAACATCAAGTGTTGGTAGTGACAGAACAACACAATATAGTACAATATCAGCAGACACAGACTCTGCATTATTTGATTTTGATATTGTACATTGCCAATCACAAAGTAATGCAGGAAATCAAATGTCACGTCCTCAGGCATGGGCAAAAAATATAATTTCTGGTGGTGCACTTTATCACCATGATACATTAGACAAATCTGATGATGAATGGGATTATGGTGCTAGTATTGGACCAGCATCCGATGGAAGAATAAAACCTACCTTTTGTTTCTTTTATGATTATATATTAACAGTTGGTTGGCCTGGTAATAATGATTATACATCTACTTTTAGTGGTACAAGTGGAGCAACACCAATGATAGCTGGTCATGTTGGACTATTTTTCCAGATGTGGAGTGAAGGAATATTTGGCAATGACGTAGATCCTGAAGGAACGGTTTTTGAAAATAAAGCACATATGACGACTGCAAAGGCAGCACTTATCAATACTGCAGATCAATATTCCTTTGAAGGTACAGATCATGATAAAACAAGAATGCATCAAGGGTGGGGAATGCCGAATGTTAAAAATTTGTATGATTCACGTGATAACATATATATCATTGATGAATCTAACATACTCGAACCTTTTGATGTATCAAGTCATGTCGTCTCAGTAGAGGAAGGTACTCCTGCTCTAAAGGTAACAATGACATATGCTGATACACCGGGAAATCCCGCAGTGCAATCCCAACATAGAATAAATGATTTAACACTAAAAGTTATTTCTCCTTCAAAAGCAGTATATTGGGGAAACTATGGTCTTGAAGAGAGTACTTGGTCATCACTTGGTGGCAGTGCAGATGATAAGAATACTGTTGAATGTGTTTTTGTAGAAAATCCTGAATCAGGTGGATGGACAATTGAGATTCATGCAGATGAAATAATTGAGGATTCCCATACCGAAACACCCGAAATGGATGCAGATTATGCATTAGTAGTAAGCCCTGTTTTATCTGGACCTAATCAGCCATTAATTGATGGACCAACAGAGGTTGAAATCGGACATGAATATGATTTCACATTTATCACAACAGATCCGGAAAATGCAGATGTCTATTATTACATTGACTGGGGAGATGGTGAGATTGAAGAATGGACTGGACCATATCCTTCAGGTCAAGAAATTACATTATCTCACATATGGTTAGTAAGAGGAAATGTAACTGTACAAGCAAAAGCTAAAAACACATACGGAACAGAAAGCGTCTGGTCAGAACCTTATATAGTTACAATTTTAGCCCCTGTACTAGAAGTTGGAATGACAAAAAGTGGATTTTTAAGAGTAACAGGAGTCATAAAAAATATAGGAACTGCCATAGCAAATAACATCAATTGGAACATTACTTTAAACGGAGGACTAATAATTATTGGTCATGAGACCACAGGTATTATTGAAACAATACCTGCAGATGGAGAAACAACATTTAAATCAAACCTAATAATTGGATTTGGAAAAACTGAGTTTACAGTTACTGCACAAGAGCCCTATGGATCTTATGATGATAGGAAGCAAGGCGGAAAAATGCTTGGTATATTACATATTGTAAACTTCGGTGGAGATTAAAAAAAACAAATCTCCTTTTCTCTATTTTTTAATTTTAAAAAAAAAATTATGAACATATCTAAAGAAACCGAAACAGTTAATAACTTTTTATGCATTATTATTTTTACCTTTTATTAAAATAAAGGGAGGTAAAATCATGAAAAAGATATTAGCAATACTATTAGCGGTATTATTAGTCGTATCTATTCCTGCAGTATCTTCATTAAGACTACCAAAAATGGTACAAAAGAATATATCAATATCTGAAACCCCGGTATCACCAACAGACATACCAGATTGGGCAGATGGAAATATCTCTGGAGTATATGCATTGAAAAATGAAACCACGGGATATGAAATTCTAGGAAATGTTTTTGGATATTATCATATCAGTTGGGGGCAAGTTGGATATTATGCAGGAGCATGGCAAACTCTTGACGGAAATGTATCTGGTTATTTTGCTGGTTGGTTTTTCTATCATATAACATTGGGTGAATATAATGTTACAGATAGCAATGAGACTGGTGGCTTCATTGGCTTAATGGAGATTAACGAATCAGATTCGACAATAAAATCAGTGGCTCTAGCATATAACGAAGAAGACCACTTTATAAGATATTCATTGTGCTCATATACAAAATTTGAATAGAGACACAATATTTTCTTCTTTTTTTTATTTTACATAAATTTAATATATAATGTTGATACTATATTATAAAAACTGGGAGATTTAATTTAATGAAAAAAATTAGTTCTTTACTAATAAGTATAATTTTCATTTTATCAATTTTACTTCCTATTGTTGAAGGAAACAATCAATTATTAAATAAAAAAAAATTGATTATAATTCAAGAGTTCAGAGGAGAATTTCTTTATGTAGGTGGATCAGGACCAAACAATTATACTACAATTCAAAAAGCAATAAATGCAGCCCAGTCAGGTGATACCGTTTTTGTTTATAATGGCACTTATAAAGAACACATTATAATCAATAAAACAATCGATTTGATTGGTGAAGATAAGGATATTACAATTATTGAGGGAGACTTATCTGAAAACTTGATAAAGATTACAGCTGACTCTGTTGTTGTTAAATCTTTTACCATCAAAAAAGGAATAATTGGAGTTTATATTGTACAATCCTCAGGTCAAGAAATAAAAGATAATATAATTAAAAATAATTGGGAAGGAATTGGACTATCTCAGACAACCAATGCAAAAATTACTAAAAACACAATAACAGACAACTATTTTGAAGGTATAAATCCAATATCTTCATCAGAAAATATTATCACTCAAAATAAGGTAAATTGGAACCTGTATGGTATTTTGTTAACTGAATCTAGTAATAATTCAATATATGAAAATGAAATCAAGGGAAATACAAGAGGGCTGGAAGCACTTGTTCAATCAAACGATAACGAAATATTTCACAACAATTTCTATGCAAGTGATGAAGACAATGCATATGATGATTTTTCAAACACTTGGGATGATGGATATCCTTCAGGTGGGAACTATTGGGATGATTACACTGGTATTGATTCAGATGGTGACGGAATAGGTGACACACCATATGATATCCCAGGAGACGGAGGTAATTCTGATAATTATCCTTTAATGGAGCCATTTATACCACAGCAACCACCAGATGCACCAATAATTACAGGACCGGCTGTAGGTGCTATAGGAGAAGAGTTAACTTATTGTATAAATCAAGTAGTTGATCCTGAAGATGATGACGTATTGGTATTTTGGGACTGGGATGACGGAAATACAACAGACTGGCAAGGACCATACCCATCAGGAACACAAGTATGCGAAAATCACACCTGGACGGAAGCAGGAACATATATAATAAGAGCAAAACTAATAGATATACATGGAGCAGAAAGCGATTGGGGATCATTTACTGTGACTATTTATTCACAACAACCTCCAGAAAAACCGATAATTACTGGACCAACGCAGGGAGCCCCTGGAATTGAATATACATACTGCATATCACCTGCAGTAGATCCAAATGGAGACGACCTATACGTACTATGGGACTGGGACGATGGAACCACAACAGATTGGCAAGGACCATACCCATCAGAAACAGTAGTCTGCGAAACACACACCTGGATGGAAGCAGGAACATACATAGTAAAAGCAAAACTAAAAGACGAAAACCAAGCAGAATCAGAATGGGGAACTCTTGAAGTTGTAATTCCTAGAAATAGAGCAATATATAGCTCAATAATCTTTCAATTATTAAAATCTCTATCAATGAGATTTTCAATAATAAAAATCTTATTAGAAAAAAATTAGATCAAATCAATCTCTTTTTTTCTTTCTTTTCCAAGTAAGTAATATATGTAAATAAAGGAAGACTACCAATGGAAAGGTCAAATAAGTATGAACCTGAAATGATATAGGTTTTGTAATCAAACCAAAGGTTATTGATTCAATTATTTTATATCTAAAAATACCCAAACCTGTAATAATAAAAACTATAATTATTACAAGAAGACCCCAATGAATTATCTTTCTAAAAAGTTTTTTATTCATTTAACATCAGTATCATTCAAAGAAACCTTTATCTAAATCTCCACTGTTTGAATATCCTCTGCTCTCCCAATATCCTCTATATTCTGGATTATCAGATAACTCAATTGTTGTTATCCATTTTATCCATTTATAACCCCACTTGCTTTCAGCGACGAGTTGGAAAGGAAATCCTCTTTCAGGAGGAATTGTTACATTATTCATTTTAAATGCCATAATTATGTTATTTTCAGTAATATACTTTATCGGAAAAGAAGTGGAATAACCATCATATGCTTTGAAAATTATTGTATTTGCCTCAGGTAACACATTAGCAATATCAAGTAGATCTTTTACAATAATTCCCTCCCAAAGAATTTTTACATCCCAGCCTTCAACACAAAATAATGTGATGACTCTTTTTGAACTATTAAAAAAACTTATGATTTCATCATAGGTCATATCGTATGAATTATTTACAAGTCCAGTAATAGTCAATTTATATCTTTCTCTTGAGACATATTGTGGTCCTTTTATAGAATTTTCTCTAAAATCATATATTGAAGAGAGGGATTTTCCTTGATATTCAGTAAGTTCAACTGCTTCTAATTCAAAATTTTCTTCAGAAAAATTAACCATAATAAGACTTATTGAGGTAATGATTAAAATTAAAATAATAACATGGTAAATATTGCCTAATTTTCTTTTTTCGATTAGGATAACCTCCATTTATTAACAATTGTTAAGTATTAATCAAGTAAGTGTATTTATACTTTTTTTATTTTAATTCAATATCATACCTAATCGTTTTATCTAAATTAAAGGTAAGTATAGACAATGATTTCAAATAGTAACCTTCAAAAACCAAGAGTGTATTTATGACTCACTTTAATTGGTAGGGGGTAACAAAGTGGTTACCTTCGACCTTTTGCCAAGATTTTCGTTGAAAATATCGTCGAAAAACCAAAGATATTTTCTAAATCCTTTTTTTCTTTTTTTACATTATATCTAGAAGAAGTGATTCAAATTATTTTAATATGCCTTTTCATGATGATCCAATAAGATAACTTTAACTATGTTTTTTTCAATTTTATAAATAAGAACAAAGGGACCAAAATGTAACCTTCTATATCCAGCAAACACATTTCCAAGGGTTTTATAACGATCTGGATTTTGAACGATATCTATAAGTTTTTTTTGGATTTGATTAAACAATATTTTATCTTTTTTCTTTAATTTCTTAATTGATTTTTCAAATTGAACACTAAATTCGATATTGTATGTCATATTACAAATTATCTAAATAATCAACAGCATCTTTTTGATTGAATCTTTTAACATTCTTACCTGATTTCATTTCTTTTTCAATTCTTTGATATCTTTCTAATTTTTCAAAAAATACTTTTTTTCTAATCAGTTCAAGAATAAATTCTTGAATATTTCTATACCCAAATTCTTTAGAATATTCTTTAGATGCCTTGAGCAAGTTTTCAGGTATAGTAAGACTAATTTGTTTTAAAGTCATAAAATCACCAAATATTTATAAATACTTATATGTACGTTTTAGTACATATAGCTTTCTCCAATAACTGAGCAATAAATAAATTATTTTTTAATAAGGAGAAACCTATAAATATCTATTTATTTTTATTTTTATAAAGCCTCAATTTTCTTTTAATCATATAAAAATATGTCAATGTTGAAAATGGAATCAGTTTTTATAACTATTTATTTTAATAGTATATTTTTATATAGTAAAATTTAAACAATCCTATCCTATATTATATTCAACAAAATTTAAAAGGAGGCATAAAATGAAGATAGTGATAAATCTAATAATAATTATCATTTTAATTTTAAGTGGGTTTGGAGCAATTGCATTTTCTGAAAAAGAAATTGACAAATATAACGAAATAAATGATTCCGTTAGTCTATCTCAACCAAATATAATTAATTTAGATCAATATGTTTCACTTAAATTAGATCAAGCAACTTCTTATACTTTAGAAACTGGACTACCGATGCTACCAAAAATTACAAAAACCTATGAAATCCCAATTGGCTCAGTAATTAATGAGGTTTCAGTAAAATTTTCACAAGAAGCTAAAATAGAACTTTTAAAGGAAATTGAACCTGCCCCTCAGCCAATAATTGATGGGACAGATATAAAAGTTAAAACAGAATCAGAGATTACAAATATTGATTATACAATATATCCTGAAAAAAGATTTACCTATAAAACTTCAACTGGTATCAGTGGTGAAAGACGAGTGATATTTTTATCAGTTCATATCTATCCAATTCAATACAATTTTGAGGAAAGTTCACTTTATTATATTGACAATTTTGAGGTTGAAATAAATTATCAACCACCTGAAAATCCAGTCATTTTCTCAAATGTATATGATATGATGATTATTTCACCAGATGATTTTACTCAAGAATTAACTCCTTTAGTTAATCATAAAAATAATATGGGACTGAATACTTCACTAAAAACTCTTGAAGAGATTTATTCTGAATATCCTGATGGAAGAGATGATGCAGAAAAAGTGAAGTTATTTATTTACGATGCTATTGATCCAAATGGGTTAAATTTAGGAATTGATTTTGTATTGCTTGTTGGGGGAATGGTTAGACAAAGTGATAAATGGTATCTACCAGTTAGATATGTTAGCACTCCAAATGAAGCAGCATTTTTATGTGATCTTTATTTTGCTGACATCTATAAAGATGATGGAACAACCTTTGATGATTGGGATTCTAATGGCAATAATATTATCGGAGAATGGAGAGATGTTAATAAGGATTTAATTGATGGTGCACCTGATGTTTATATCGGCCGACTTGCTTGTAGAACAAAAAAAGAAGTTATAACAATGGTAAATAAAATAATAGATTATGAAGAGACAAAACTTGCTGAATCCTGGTTTAAAAATATAATATTAATTGGCGGGGATACATATCCAGATCATGGACCTGTGGGTGCATATGAAGCCGAAATTGATACTGAAGTCACTGCTGGTTACATGGAAGATTATAATCCAATAAGACTTTGGGCTTCTCTTGAAACTTTAAAAGGTCAAAAATCGGTGGTAGATGAAATTAATAATGGAGCTGGATTTATACATATGGCAGGTCATGCAAACCCAAGCACCTTAGTCACACATCCACCAGATGCCCCAAAAACAGAAAAAATTACAATTTTGAAAATGTATGCAATTCCACCTGTAGACGCATTTTGGGCTTTATTAAATGGAAGGAGCCTAAAAAAAGTATTAGAATATCTTTTATCTCCAATAAATCCAAGATTAAGAAACTCTGGAAAACTTCCAGTCATGGTTATTGGTGGTTGTCATAATAGCCAATTTAACACTTCAATATATAGCATTCCAAGAGAAGGATTTACCCATGCATATGGTTATGGGCATCATGTTCCTAGGTGCTTTTCATGGTGGTTAACAATTAAGGAAAATAGTGGTGCAATTGCAACAATAGGTAATAGTGGATTTGGCATGGGTATTCCAGGTTTTGAGTATCCAAATGGTCTTGATGGATGGTTATTACCAAGATTTTTCTATCATGTAGGTCAAATGGATGAAGAATATTGTGGAGTAGCCTATAGCAATGCGATTACAGATTATGTCAATGAATTTGATATTAACATTGATGCAGAAGACAGGCAAATGGTTGAACAATGGATCCTTCTTGGTGACCCAAGCTTATTTTTGGGCGGATATGAGTAATTTAAAAATTACTCTTCTTCTTTTTGTTTATTCTGCAATAATAGTAAATTACTCATAATTTTAACTATCATCTAAAATCATATTTACCACTTATTTAATTCATTGTGATTAAAAACCAAGATAAATTACGGTTTAATAACTAGCCATAAAATATTTGGGCGGGTAACAAAGTGATTACCTTCTCCTTTTCGCTGAGAATATCGTCGGAATAATCGTCGAAAATATAAAAGTTTTTTTTAAAGACCCTCTTCTTTCTTTTTTAAAATATAGTATAACAGATGAGATTTGAACTCAGTTTTACCGGAAAATTAATAGGATTTTCTTCTGTCGGAATCATACGAATTTAGCTCTGCATATAATCTAGAAAATAATTACACAAAGCAAATAACACAGATAGATAAAAAGTAAGAATGTTATCTTAAGAGATTTAGAAGTCTTTCCACCGTTAGAAAAATTTCAAAAAGCAATAACAAGTTACTTAAACCAACAATACATGAGATGTTTTGGTCTGGAACCAAATTAATACAATAATTAAAACAGGATTATATCGGAATTTATAATTCCTCTTGGAATACTTGTTAATCGATAAAATCCCTTACTCCAGATCTAATTTTTATAATAAATTGATATTATTACAATAATATTAAAACTTTAAAAATATCATTATTAATAGGAAGTTAGATCACTCTTCCTATTTTCGTCTTTTTTTAGTTATAAACAAAAGATTTGCAAACAATCTTTTATTACTACTTAAACACCTAAGCTAAAAATGAGTTACCTGACATTATATTAGACTGTTTATAGATTATTATTTTCTTCTTCTTTGATTTCATCAATTTTTTAAGCTTTTCAGTTGCATCTTCCATATTACTTTACCTTCTTTTAGTATTCTCTAAGTCTTGTTTCACTTTATTTTATTTCATCAAGGCTTCTCTTTTTATAAAAAGCCCTAATTTTCTTATTGCCTTCCTTTTGTTCAAACATCTGCTTTTTTTGTTTTTCTTTTTCATCCTCCAATAAATAAAATAATATAAAATTTTTAGAAATTCTCAATATATGAACATTACATATTAATTTCAATATCTAGTTTTTTAACCATTTCCTTGTATCGGTTTCTTATCGTTACCTCGGTAACACCAGCCGTTTCTGCAACTTCACGTTGTGTTCTTCGCTCATCACAAAGAACCGATGCAATATACAAAGCAGCAGATGCAATCCCTGTTGGACCTCGTCCACTATTTAGCTCTTCTCTTCCAACTTTTTTCAATATCTCATAAGTTTTTGCCTGAACTTCGCCGCTTAGCTTTAAGCGGCTGCAAAATCTAGAAACGTAATCCTGGGGTCTTGTTGGAAGTAATTTTAATTTAAGTTGACGTGATATATTCCTATAATTCCTACCAATATCTTTCTTTTTTTTATTTGATACGTTGCTTATCTCCTCAAGAGTTCGAGGTACATTACACTGACGGCAAGCTGCATACAATACTGCTGCAGTAACGCCATCTATACTTCTGCCCCTAATCAGCTTCTGACTTAATGCTTTTCTATAAATCATAGCTGCAGTTTCTCTAACGTTTCTAGGAAGACCTAATGTCGATGACATTCTATCAAGAGTAGTAAGGGCAAGTGCTAGATTTCTTTCAGTATTATCACTAATTCTAGTTCTAATCTGCCATTTTCTCAATCTATATAACTGTGCTCGGTTTCTTGGAGGAATTGTTCTTCCATATGCATCTCTATTCTGCCAACCAATGGTTGTAGATAGACCTTTATCATGTACTGTGTAGGTCATTGGAGCTCCAACACGAGCTCTTTTTTCCCTTTGTTCACTATCAAATGCTCTCCACTCAGGACCATGATCAATAATTTCAGCATCAA
>LSSG01000075.1 GCA_001595915.1 Thermoplasmatales archaeon SG8-52-3 | reverse complement strand
ATTTCATTACCTCAATATCTTGAGGGCAGGATTTAGTACAAGTATTACAAGACACACAGCGAGCAATTTCAGGGTATATTTCCATTATTGTACTCTCTTTTGGTACAATCTTATCTATATCATATTCTGCTTTTGATGCAGGAACAAATGGAAGTTGAACAAGATACATTTTATCTTCTACAACTTTTTGACATG
Source organism: Thermoplasmatales archaeon SG8-52-3 (assembly GCA_001595915.1). Classification (GTDB taxonomy): domain Archaea; phylum Thermoplasmatota; class E2; order DHVEG-1; family DHVEG-1; genus SG8-52-3. The sequence goes on along the minus strand of LSSG01000075.1, from coordinate 53,298 downwards.
CAAGATCAAAACCTAATTTTTGTTCATCCTCTTTCCTATAAATAGTTGAGCATGCACCACAAAAACCAGCTCTACATCCACATCCTCTGATATATCGATATCCTGCATATTCTAAAGCTTTCATTATTGTAAGGCCTGCAGGAACCTTGTAGCTTTTTCCCATTATAAAAACTTCAACCGTTCCTTCTTTTTCTTTAATATCCTTTGCTTTTGATGTTTTTGACTTTTCCATGAGGACTTGCCCTTCTTTAATCATGGTTTAATCTCCATAAAATTTTGAAATATTTTTAAAAATGCTAGGAAAAAATCTATTAAGATTTTTTATGATTATAATACCTCCAGGTATCTTATAATCCATATGGATTCTTGCCAAGATGGCTCCTCCCATTACAAAAAATATATGTAACTAATATTTTATATAGTTTTTGGTAAAATATCATAATAACATTTTATTGATGTAATTTCAATATTTTGATAACTTATCAATGTTTTTTTGCTCTTATTATCGTTTTTTTGTTTAATTTTCGTTAAATTGAGAACAAAGTATTTATACATAATGCACATTATTAATAACATGTATCAATTTGAATTAACAAAACGGGAAAAATTGGTACTATATGGACTAGTAAAATTTCCAAGTATGACAGATAAAGAACTATCCAAGAAACTTGATTTGAAACACTCAACAGTAACATCGATAAGATTACGTTTAAAAAATAATGAATATGTTAAAAAATTGATAATTCCCAAACTTCAAAGTATGGGCTGTGAAATGCTTGTGGTGATTTATTCCCAATTTAGTTTGTTAATTCCACTACCAGAAAGAGTTGTGATCACTGAGGAAGCAATTGAAGTTTTTGATGAAATATTTTTTTCAGTGGGTGAACAAGATAAGGGTTTTTCTTTAAGTCTATCAAAAGATTATGCAACAATTGGGAGAATTAATGATATAAGGACACAAACATTTGGGGGACGTGGACTTTTAGAAGAGGAATACCCAAATATGGTAGTTTTTCCTTTTGAAATTAGTAAAATATATCGCTTTTTTGATTTTGGTCCGTTACTTAATTATTATTTCGGTTTAGAATTTAAAGAAGAACAACAAATTGAGAATATTAATTTTGGTAACAAAGAAACAAGTATATTTTCGGATACAGAAAAAAATGCATATTGTATGTTAATTAGCTATCCTGACCTAGCTGATAGTGAAATTGGTAGAGATTTAGGAGTTTCTAGACATACTATTTCTCGTTTAAGAAGGAAATTTGAGGATACAAATCTTATGAGCAAATTAATTATTCCAAATTTTATAAAACTAGGTTTTGAAATTTTAGGATTTTATCATATAAGATTTGACCCGCGCAATCCACCAAACTTAGATGACGATGAGGCAGCATCTTTAATGAGTAATTCTACTGTTTTTTTTGCTAGTAGAAGATTTGAAGCTGTTATGATTTCAATATACAAAGATTATGACCATTATAAAACAGATCAAATGCAGATATTTCAAATTTTAAAAGAAAATCAATGGATTGCAGAAGATCCCATTATTAGAACATATAGCCTAAGTACTTTAGCAATTATTAAAGATTTCAAGTTTGCCCCTTTTGCAGGTAAGATTGTTGGTTGTGATTTCTGGGTTAAAAAGCTATTAAATATATGAATTTGCATTCAGGTTTCCATGAAACTTTTTGAGTATAGGGGGAAGGAACTGTTTGATAAATATGGAATAGCAGTTCCAAATGGCAGGCTAGTAAAAGATATAAATGATTTTTCTGGTTTGAATTTTCCTTTTGTTCTTAAGGCACAAGTACCAATAGGAGGCCGTGGTAAGGCAGGAGGTATTAAATCAGCGGAAAATCTAAAGGATGCAAAAGAAAAATTTTCAAAAATTATGGGAATGGATATTAAGGGTTATACTGTAAGAAAGGTCCTTGCTGAAGAAAAAGTCGATATAAAAAAGGAGTTATATCTAAGCATTACTCTTGACCGCTCTAAAAGAATGCCTCTTATTATGGCAAGTGTAGAGGGTGGAATGGATATTGAAAGTGTTCCTGATGAAAAAATTTTCAAGGAATGGGTAAATCCCTTGATTGGTATCCAACCATTTCATGTTCGTGGAATTGTTTCTAAACTCAAGTTAGAAAAAGAAGATGGAAAAGAGGTTGCCAAGGTTATTTCAAAAATTTACAAATTATTTAGGGAATATGATTGTGAACTTGTTGAGATAAATCCTCTAATTATTAAAAAAGACGGCGGAGTAATGGCACTAGATTCAAAGGTAAATATAAATGATGATGCTATGTATAGACATACGGATATAGAACCTGAGATTGTGGAATTAACTCCTCTTGAAAAGGATGCAAAGGAAAAAGGAATTGCTTTTATTCAACTTGATGGAAACATTGGTGTTATAGCAAATGGTGCAGGTCTTACAATGGCCACTCTTGATGCACTGACAAACTATAATGGTAAAGGTGGTGTCTTTTTGGATCTTGGCGGAACTGATGATCCTGAAAAAGTAAAACAAGCATTTAGCCTTATGAAAAAGGCAAAACCAAAAGTTATTTTTCTAAATTTATTTGGTGGAATAACTAGATGTGATACTGTTGCTAAAGGTGTTAAAGAAGTAATTACCAAGGAAGGAATTGATTGCCCCGTTATTACTCGTATAAAAGGTTGTAATGAAGATCAAGCAAAGGATATTTTAAAGGATGCTGGACTTATTACTGGAACAACGCTTCAGGATGCAGCTCAGAAATCTTCTGATTTAGCGAGGTGAATAAAATATGGCGATTTTTGCAGATAAAAGTAGTAAGGTTTTAGTTCAAGGCGCAACTGGTCACCAGGGAGTATTTCATATCGGTGCTATGAAAGAGTTTGGAACAAATGTTGTTGCTGGTGTAACTCCTGGAAAAGGTGGTCAAGAAGTTGAAGGGGTTCCAATATTTAACGATGTTTTTGACGGTGTATCTGAAACAGGAGCAAATACGTCTCTAATTTTGGTACCAGCCCGCTTTGCAAAAGATGCAGTTTTTGAGTCACTTGATGCAGGAATTAAGACAATTGTAGTGATTACTGAAAATATCCCATTTCATGATGCAATGGAATTTGTTCATTATAGCAAATATAAGGGTGCAGTATTAATTGGACCGAATTGCCCAGGCATTGCAAGTCCTGGTAAAACAAAAATTGGTATTCTACCAGGCCAGATATTCAAGGAGGGTTATGTTGGTGTAGCAAGTAGAAGTGGAACATTAACTTATGAGATAGTAAATTCACTTACTGAAAAAGGAATTGGACAGAGCACCTGTGTTGGGCTTGGTGGAGATCCAATTATTGGTACTACATTTATTGATTCACTTAATGCATTTGAAAAAGATTCTGAGACAAAGTCAATTGTTTTAGTTGGCGAGATTGGTGGTACTGCTGAAGAGGAGGCCGCAGAACATATCAAGGAACATATTTCAAAACCTGTTTATGCATTTATTGCAGGTAGAACTGCTCCACCTGGTAAAAGAATGGGCCATGCAGGAGCAATTATTGCACGAGGTAAGGGAACTGCTGAATCAAAGATAAAAGCCTTTGAAAAAGCAGGTGTAAAGGTAGCTAAATTTCCAACTGATATTGCTGATCTGATTGAATGATTTAATAAAATTCAATCTCTTTATTATTTATTATTTTCTTAATATTAGATTTGAAATATATATAAATACGATTATTTTAAATAGCTGAAAATAATAATTAATTATGCGAATACAATGTCATCAAGAGAAAACTTTAATTCCTTTATTCCAGCAAAAACAATAATCCCAGAGCTAACAATAAAAGCAGTATTAATTGGTGCACTTCTTGCAATTGTGTTAGGATCGGCCAATGCTTATTTTGGCCTATATGCAGGAATGACTATATCAGCTGCAATACCTGGTGCTGTGATGGCTTTTGCCTTACTAAAACCCCTGAAAGGAACAATTCTAGAGGTAAACATTGGAATGATGGGAGCTGCAGCGGGAACTGCCCTTGCTGCTGGAGTAATTTTCACAATTCCAGCAATGTTACTACTTGAAGCATGGAAAGATATTCACTATCTTGAAACAACAATTGTTGCTGCTTTAGGTGGTATACTTGGTGTTTTATGGATGGTTTCACTTAGACGTGCTTTGATTATAAAAACAGATCTCCCTTTTCCTGAAGGTGTTGCTGTCGCAGCTGTTCTTACAACAACTGTTGGTGATGAAACTTCAAATAAGAATAAAGATGCAAGTTCAAGTGGCATATGGCTTCTTTTGGGTAGTATTATTGGGGCATCTTTAAAATTTGCACAAGTCGGTCTTCATGCAATTCAAGGTAAAATTCATGGCATATTCAATTTTGGAAAATTCAATATTGGTGGAGGGGAAAATACAGGTTTATTTTATGGTGGGATTGCAACTTCACCTGCTCTCCTTGGAGTAGGTTGGATAATAGGTCCAAGAATTGCTTCATATGTTTTTGTAGGAGGACTTCTTGGATGGGTTATAATTGCACCCTTAATTGCTCTTGCAGTGGGGATTCCAATACCTATTACACCTGAACAAATATCTGATGCTATGGGTTTTACAGGTGGGAATTTTGATTCTGGCAAGCTTATTTGGGGCTTTTATAAAATCTGGGAAGACTATATTCGATATATTGGTGTAGGTGCAATGGTTGTTGGTGGGTTATGGACAATTTTTAAACTTCGACATAATCTTGCTGATGGAATAAGAGAAGCTATTACTGGTATCAAGAACGGTCAATCTCAAGCAAAAAAAAGAACTGATCAAGATTTAAATTTCAAATATGTGTTTTTAACAATTGGTGTATTAACAATACCTGTTTTTCTTGTCTATGTTTGGATATCAGATAATTTTGTTGTATCTGGTATAATGGCAGTATTTGCAATTTTATTTGCATTCATTGCAAGTGCAATAGCAGGTTATATGGCAGGTCTTGTTGGTTCATCAAATAATCCAACATCTGGGGTGACAGTTTCTGTTTTACTTTTGACAAGTTTGATTCTACTTGGATTTGGAATGTCAGGAAATGTTGGTGCATATGGAATTGCTTTACTTATTGCTGCAGTAATTGCTTGTTGTGCTGCAATTTCTGGAGATGTACTTCAGTCAATGACAGCAGGTCAAATGATAGGGGCAACACCCTATAAACAGCAATTAGCAGAACTAGTTGGAATAATTGCAGCAGCACCTGTTCTTGCAATTGTTGTATCTGCCCTTCACAAAGCATATACTATTGGGAGTACTAATCTTCCTGCTCCTCAAGCATTTCTAATGAGTGGTGTTGTTCGCGGTGTTCTTGGTGGGGAGATGGTATGGCCGTTTGTCCTTGCTGGAATGGTACTTGCATTTATTCTAATATTAATCAATGTACCAGTGCTACCTGTTGCTATAGGGATCTACCTTCCTTTTACTCTTGGAACTCCAATTTTTTGTGGCGGGGTTATTAGATATATTACCAATAAAATTGTTTTAAAAGAATTTGGATCTGACAAAGATGAACAAGCAAGTGAGTGGGAACTTGCAATTAAACAAACAGAGGTAAAACCAAAAGATAGAATTATTCGAACAGGTCTTTTGTTTACTGCAGGTCTTATTGCAGGAGAGGCCCTAACTGGAGTAATTGTTGCATTCATTATAATTGCAGGATTAAATATTGTAATGTTTGAATTTCCACCTATTTTTCCAGGTCTTATTTTATGGTTGTTTATCGCTCTTCTTATATTTTATATCCCATTAAGGGAGATTTTTAATAAATAAAAATTTGGTTTAAAAAGAATTTTTAATTCTTTCGATTGCTAAATCAATGTTTTCAAGTGTATTTGCATAAGAAAAACGAAGGTATCCTTCACCATATGGACCAAAAGCAGTACCAGGCAAGCATGCAACTCCTGCCTTGTATAAAATATGCTCAGCACATTCGTTAGATGTAAGACCTGTTTTTTTTATATTCGGGAAAGCATAAAATGCTCCTTTAGGAGATAGACAGCTAAATCCAGGAATTGTATTAAGACCTTTTACAATTTTATCTCTTTTCTGCTTAAATCTTCTCATCATTTCAGAAATAAAACTTTGATTACCTTTAAGTGCTTCAACACCAGCCCATTGAGTAAAATCTGCAGTACACGATACAGCACTTACAAGAAAATCCTGAAGTCTTTCAGCCATTTTTACTGGTGCAACCATATAACCAAGCCTCCAGCCAGTCATTGCAAAATATTTTGAAAAACCATCAAGAAGAATTGTTCTTTTCTTTGCTTCATCTCTTTTTGTTGGAGTAAAATGATCTGTTTCATAGGTCATCTTTGAATAAATCTCATCTGATACTATGAAGATATCATTTTCTTCTGCAAGTTCTGAGATTTCCTCAAGTTCAGATTTTGTAATTACTGATCCTGTTGGATTTTGTGGAGAGTTTACTATTATTAATTTTGTTTTTTCAGTAATTCTTGATTTGATGTCATCGGGATTCATACGAAACTCGTTTTCCTCTAGGAGAGGAACAAGTATCCTTTTTGCTCCTAAATATGATGAGACTGATCCATAGGTTGGATAACCAGGGTCCTGATAAATTACCTCATCACCAGGATTAACTATAGCAAGCATTGAAAAAAATATGCCTGGTTTTAAACCGGGAGTTATTACTACTTGTTCAATTGCAGGTCTGTAACCTCTAGTTTTTTCTACCTCATATTGAACAGCTTTTCTAAGTTCTAAAATACCAATTGACGGAGTATAATGTGTTTTTTTGTTTTTAATTGCTAGAATTCCAGCCTTAACAATATTTTCAGGGGTTTCCATATCTGGTTCGCCGATTTCAAAATGAATTATTTCTTTACCTTTACGCTCTAGCTCTTGAGCCTTTCCAAGTACTTCAAAAGCTGCCTCACCATAGATTTTCTTTGATGCACTACTAAGTTCTGGCATCTTAAATCACCATTTTTTCAAGACCAAGTTCTTTTAGTTTCTCTTTTGTTGGAATACCTTTATTATTCCACCCACGAATAGAGTAATATTCCTCAAGACTTTTTTTGAACTCATTTTTATCAATTTTAATTCCCTTTGCTGAACCATTTGTAAACGAATCATTAAACATCCTTGTGGGTAGATTATCATCAGAAGGATTATGACCCTCCCTAAGATTAAAAAGTTTAACAAGGTTCCAAATTCTCTCACCACATTTCAAATAACTTTCAACGGAATGGTCAAAACCTGTTGATAAATTCCACATATCAACACAGTTTTCAATTGAAATTGGTGCAAAATCACATAATACTAGTGAGAAAAAAGCAGCTCGCTCATCTTGAACATCCTTAACAATCTGTGCTTTATCTTTAAAACTAAATCTTTCTAGGTCAGGCGAATAAAGCTCAGCTTTAACAGTCCAAGCCCTTTGGTGACACGCACCCCTATCTGAAGTTGCATAGGCAAGACCCATCCCAAATGTACCTCTTGGGTCATATCCAGGAATCTCCAAACCATTAACATGAACAGCAAAATCTTTACTTGCTTTTCCAAGTTTTTCAGCAGCAATCTTCGTTCCTTCAGCTAAAATATCTGCTACTTTTCCTTTGCGGTAAGCAATATCTTTTATTAATTTTGAAATCTCCTCTGGCTTTCCCCATTCAATTTTATTATTGTTTAGGTCTTTTGCTGTAATAATTCCTTTATCATATGCCTCAATTGCAAAACCTAGTACTCCACCAAGAGAAATAGTGTCCATGCCAAATTCATTACAAATATGACATATATAAGCAACATCCTCAATTGACTTCATGCCTAGATTAGAGCCCATTAAAGCAATAGTTTCATATTCAGGTCCTACCAATTTAATACCCTTAAAAGGACCTGATTTAATTGATGATTTGTTCCAACAAGCAATTACACAGTTGAAACAAGCTCCCCCACCATCAACAATTCTATTTTGCATACTTTCAGCATTTATTTCATCAGCATACTCAAAATTTCCTTCTTGATAATTTTTAGTTGGAATGAAACCTTCAGAGTTTATCACCTTTACCCAATATGGTGTCCCATATTTTCTTCTCTTTGGAACGAAATCATTTTCTTGAATCTGTTTTAGTACTTCCTTTGCCTTGTTTTTGAATCCTTCCTCATTATGTAAGGAAACCTTTTTACTACCAGATAATGTAATTGCTTTGAGGTTTTTTGACCCCATCACTGCCCCAGATCCACCCCTTCCTGCATGTCTATGACCATCAACTGTTATAGATGAAAATCTAACTAGGTTTTCACCAGCAGGACCAATAACTACGGTTTTTGTTTTTCCCTCTTTTTTCTGAAGTATTTCATGTGATTCTAGGCATTTCCTACCCCATATATCTAAGGCATCTTTAAATTCAATAATATCATCTTTAATCACAATATAAACAGGTTTTTCAGCACGGTTGTTAATAATTATAATATCTAAACCTGCTCGTTTCATTTCAGCTGCAAAAATACCACCAAAATGAGAATCAACAAAAAGACCTGTTTGAGGAGATTTTGTAACAACAGTTCCTCTACCAGAAGTCTGAGCAATAGTTCCTGTAAGAGGTCCTGTCGTAAACATTAATATGTTTTCAGGCGACAGAGGATTTGTTCCTTTTTTTAGTCTATCAAATAGAATCTTAGCTCCAAGTCCTTTTGCACCAATGAAATTTTTAGTGTCTTTAAGATTTGTTTTTTCATAATTAGTAGATTTATTCTTTAAATCAATATTAAGAATCCTTCCAGTATAGCCGCTACTCATAACATCAACTTCAAATTATGATATCCTATTTAATTCCAATAAATCTATAAGAAGTGCAAAACCAGTTTCACGACGACCAGCACCAGGACCAACTATTGTAACAGGACCTAGTTCATCGGTAAAATATGTTAATGCATTTGTTGCTTCAGAAACTCCTGCCAATGGATCACTCAAAGGAAGTTTTTCAGGCCAAACCTTAGCCTTAACAACTCCTCCTTTTTGAATTTCAGCACTTCCAATAAGTTTCCACCTTTTACCTTCAGACTTTGCTTTGTTAATATCCTCTTTTGTAATCTCAGTAATTCCTTTTCTCTCAACATCTTGCCATGTTATTTTTTTACCTAAAACCACATTTGTGAGAATTACAACTTTTCCTAAAGCATCAAGACCTTCAACATCACCAGTAGGATCTGCCTCAGCATATCCAAGATCTTGAGCTTTCTTTAACGCTTTTTCATAAGACATTCCTTCTTCCATTCGTGTCAGAATATAATTTGTTGTTCCGTTTAAAATTCCTTTAAAACCTGTGATAATATTTCCAGCAAGTGTGAATTTTGCTAGATTAATTGCAGGTGTACCAGATAAAACAACACCTTCAAAACCATAAAATACTTTTTTTATTTTTGCTAGCTTCAAAAGATCAGAAGCCATCCTAACTACAGGACCTTTATTTGTGGAAACAACATTTTTTTCAACATTTAAAGCGGTTTTTATATGAGTTAATGCGGGTTCACCAGTTTTAATATCTGTAAATGTTACCTCAATAATTATATCAGCATTTGTTTTTGTAATAGTTTCAATACTATTCATTCCCTTAAAACCAGTTGGATACTCATCCAACTTTTTACCGGATTTAACAAGTTCAAGGATTTTTTGCATATCAAGGCCATTTCCATTATAAATTGATCCTTTAATTACATCAGAAATTGCGACAACACTCCAATTAAAATCAAATTTTTCAGAAAGCATTTCCTTTTTTTCTAATAGTATTTCAGCAAGACCTTGACCTACCGTTCCAAATCCAATAAACGCTAATTTAAAATTCATAATTTAATTCCCTCTATGATGAAGATTTGGTGCAGCAATAAATGATAGTCCTTTTTCAGTAAGAGCTCGAGCGGTATTGTTAATAGCTTCATGTTTATCTAGATAATTTTGTATAATAAACTGCATCTCTCCTTTATCAACAATATCATTTTTTGGTCTGAAGTAATCAAGGATATCTGAAGGATGCTCTCTTTTTGAATCAATTTCAGGTTCACCGCCCTCATGTTTTGCACTAATGTTTTTAATTTTTGGCGCAATTTCTAAAAGTTCATCTCTTCGATTATATGGTTGAATCACAATACTTTTCCAAGTTTCAAGAATATGATGCTCAAATCTTACAAATTTTTCAAGACCTAGAGATCTTCTAATTTCATCACTAAGTTCAATAGTCCAATTGTTTACAGAATTTGAAAAATTAAAACCAATTAAAGAAGTAGAACCATCCTTTCTTGAAAAAAGTCTTGCAGCCATCAGTGTCCAAAAAACTGCATAAGGATTATCATTTCCCATATAAACAGAAATTTTGAATTCTATATTAATTCCAATCTTATGAAGGAGGTAACCTAAAAAAATCGTACCAGGATTAATATTTAAAACTTGTTTAACACCATAATTGGTATAATAGTATAGAAATTCATCTACCCATTTTATTGGATAATTGTTAGGTTGACCTACTCCCCCAAAATAACCAGTTATTGTGTCAGGTCCTCCAAGATGAATATTAGAACCATCAGTTCCTTTTGTATCAAGTGTTTCACACCAACTTGCACCTAAAATCTGCATAGCAGCAGTCATTGCAAGTAAATCGTCATCCTCCTCTTGTTCTTTCATACATCTAACTCTTATAAAACGACCAGGCATCAATTCCTTTTTTTCTAAAGCATGTCTAGTTTGAGTCATAAAAGCATCAAAATATTGACATGCACTAATTTCTAATGTTACTGCATAATCCTCATTAAAATTCATATTTTTTGCTTTATTACCTAAAATCTTATTTCTATACTCATCAACTTTTATAAAAGCACCTTTGTCTCTTTGTTCAATTAACCATTCTAAATCCCTAACATAGGAAGAATTCTTTTTTCTTAATCTATTCATAAGATTTTCAATTTTTCCTGCGTCTAATGCTTTTCTATTGATTTCTTCAGGTCCACCATATTTTTCTATAACTGTTAAAAGATCATTAATAAGTTGATTTTTTGGGTCAGTTAGAAAATCATTTATTTCTTTAAGTCTAATATCATCTATTATAAATTTACCTCGTATATCAATTGTCATACACAATTCCTCTCCCATGTGCTTACTACTTAATTGGTGAACAGCAAAATGGTTAAACATTTTAATAATGTTTGGTTTTAAAAAGTAAAAATAGAGGAGATAAATATATGATTATTTCACAGCTTAGTATAGCACCAGTTGGAGAAGGTACAAGCCTTAGTGAATTTGTAAAAATTGTAATAAATATTCTTAAAAAGAATAATATAAAATTCGTAACAAATGACATGGCAACAATCATTGAAACTGAAAATCTAGAAACATTATTTAGGGTTGTTAATGAAGCTCATAATGCAATTATAATGAATGGTGCAAAAAGAGTTATTACTGAATTGAAAATCGATGATAGAAAAGATAAAGAAGTAAAAATCGGAAATAAAACAAAAAGTGTTCAATGATTCTACTTTTTATTCAAAACAGTTATATGCAACATTTTCATTCCCAGAATCGGGAGTGTATCGTTGTGACATCAAGAAAACTTGTTGAAATCGTTTTTCATGGACGTGGTGGTCAGGGTGCTGTAACTGCTGCCAATCTTCTAGTTGCAGCTGCATTAAGTGATGGTAACAAAGGTGTTCAAGCATTTCCTTTTTTTGGAGCTGAGCGAAGAGGTGCCCCTGTCAGAGCATTTGCACGAATTTCTGAAGAAGAAATTCATCTTAGAAGTGAGATTTACGAACCAGATATTGTAATAGTACTTGATGAAAGTATCATGGATATTGTTGATGTATTAAAGGGATTGAAAAAAAATGGTAAAATATTAATAAATACAAGAAAAAAGCCAAAGGATTTTGATTTTTCAAATAAATTTGATGTCTCGACTGTTGATGCTACAGGTATTGCATTGAAACATGAGATTTTAGTTGGTGGAATTCCAGTGGTTAATACTCCTATTTTAGGTTCTATTCCTAGATTACTTGATAGGGTTACGCTTAAATCAATCCAAAAAACTGTTAAAGAGAAATGGAAAGGAGATTTATCTCAGAAAAATGTGAAAGCAACTCAGGATGCATATGATCAAGTAGAGGTGAATATTTGAAGAAATATAAGATTTCAACAACTATTTCTTATCCTGTAAAAGGTGCTATGGGTAGAACTGGTAATTGGAGAGTTTTTAAACCAATTTTAGACAAAGAAAAATGTGTTAAGTGTTTAAGATGCTGGATATATTGCCCTGAAGCAACAATAATTAGAAATAATGATGATACTGTTGATATCGATTTTGAATATTGTAAAGGCTGTGGAATTTGTGCAAATGTTTGTAAGGTAAAAGCAATTATTATGGAAAGGGAGGGTAAGAAGAAATGACTTCAGTTATGATTGATACCGGTAATTATATAGCGGCTAAAGCTGCTGTTATGGCATGTCCTGATGTAGTTGCAGCATATCCAATCACTCCTCAAACAACACTTGTTGAAGGTATTGCTAAATATCTTCATACTGGTGAATTCAAAGGTGAATACATTTGTGTTGAAAGTGAACATTCTGCAATGGCAGCTTGTATTGGTGCTAGTGCAACTGGAATTAGAACGTTTACTGGAACATCCTCACATGGTTTGTTACTAATGCATGAAATGCTTCATTGGGCAGCTCTTGCTAGACTTCCTGTTATAATGTGTAACATTAATCGTGTGGTTGGCCCAGGTTGGAATATTTGGGCCGATGAAAACGATTCAATTTCTCAACGTGATACTGGATGGATTCAATTTTATTGTAGCAGCAATCAGGAAATTTTTGATACTGTAATACAAGCTTTTAAATTAGGTGAGCACGAGCAAGTTTCATTACCTGTTATGATTAGCTATAATGCCTTTATCTTGTCTCATACCTCTATGCCTGTTTTTGTACCAGAACAAAAAGAGGTAGATGATTTTCTCCCTAAGCGAAAAGCTAAATGGAAACTTGAAGTTGAAAATCCAATTACATTTGGAAATATTATTCTTCCTAATGAATATGAAAAAGTAAGAAAAGAGATGCAAGATGCTCAAAATAATGCAAAGGAACTTATACCTACAATAGCAAAGGATTGGAAAAAGAGATTTAATAGATTCCATGGTGGTTTATTAGAATATTACAAGTGTGATGATGCAGAGTATGTACTTCTTTCAATGGGAGCAATTGGTGCTGAAAGTAAGGTTGCAATTGATAATCTTCAGAAAAATGGGTATAAGGTTGGTCTTGCTAGGGTTAGGGTAATTCGACCATTTCCTACAGAAGAAATTATTAAATTAAGCAAAAAGGCTGATTTAATAGTTATTGATAGGAATATCTCTGTTGGTAATGAAGGTGTTTTGTTTAATGAAATCAAAGGAGCACTTTTTGGGATGTCTGATGCTAAAGTTTATGGATTTATTGCAGGTCTTGGTGGAAAGGACGTTACATTTGGCGATATTGAAATAATGTGTAAGAAGGCAATCAAAGGAAAAGCAAAGGACCATCAAATTTGGTATGGACTTGAGGAGGTGTAGTATTTGGCAATAAAGGATTTACCTCGTGAGGAATGCTATATTCCTGGAAGTGCAGCGTGTCCTGGTTGTCCAGCAACAATGGCGATGCGTACTGTTTTTAAAGCAATAGGAAAAAATATGGTAATGATTGTTCCAGCATGCTGTACAGCAGTAATTGAAAGCCTTCATCCCAATACTTCATTTGATATTCCTACAATGAACATTGCATTTGAAGCAGCTGCTGCTGGAGCTAGTGGTGTTGAGGCGGGGCTTCGTAAGCAGGGTAAAACAGATACTACAGTTGTTGCATGGGCGGGTGATGGAGGAACCTATGATATAGGTATCCAAGCACTTTCTGGTGCACTTGAAAGGCAAACTAATTTTATCTATATATGTTACAATAATGAAATTTATTCAAATACTGGTATACAGCGGAGTGGAGCAACACCCTATGCTGCCTGGACAACTACAACAGTTGGTGGTAAAACTGAGTTTAGAAAGGAAATGGGAGAAATAATTATGTCTCATCATATTCCGTATGCAGCTCAAACTTGTGTGAGTTATCCTGAGGATCTTTATAATAAGGTTAAGAAAGCAAAAAGTATCAAGGGTTCAAAATATATTGAAATTATGGCACCTTGTCCACCAGGTTGGCGTTTTGGTATGGAGAGAACCGTTGAAATGGGTACAATGGCTGTTGAAACTGGTGCCTGGGCTTTATATGAATATGAAAACGAAGTAGTAACATTTAATGGTAAAAGTAAACTTATTTTAGAGGGGAAAATTAAGCGTAAACCAATCGAAGATTGGATTAAGTATCAGGGTCGGTTTAGACATCTTTTTATACCAAAAAAAGATGTTGAAAAAATAAAAGCAATTGAAAATCATATAGATCAAAAATGGGAAAGATATAGAAAATGCTATCTATAAACTTGGAGTGTGATTATAGTATGGAGGTTGCTTTAAATGTATGCAAAGGAAATGGTGAAGCAGAGCCTCCCCCTAATCATTTTTTGTGGATTAGGTGCTATAGTTGCAGGTAGTACTCTTGGTGTAATGATAGATCTTCTTAAGGAGATTCCTGGTCTTATTGTTGTTGTTCCAGCAATTATTGCTCTCAGAGGAAATATTAGTACAGCTTTTGGTTCACGTTTGGGTTCTGCTTATCATCTTGGAATTATCAATTCCGAAAATTTATGGAATGAGGAGCTTAAACAAAATATAATGGGTTCTTTAATTCTTAGCTTATTTGTTTCAATAATCATTGGACTGCTTGCCTATTTAACCTCTTTTGTTTTAGGAGTATATCCTGATCCTATCAAATTAATATCAATTGTACTTATTGCTGGAGTGATTTCAGCAGTTATTCTAAATTTGATGACAATTGTAATAATTTATCTTGTTTTTAAACGCGGATATGACCCAGATAATATAACTGGACCAGCTCTTGCCACTTTTGGAGATATCGTTACAATGGTTTGTCTTTTTGGTAGCGCTTTTCTTGTGGAGGTAGTTTTATGATATATAGTTGGAAAAAGATTGTAAAACATAGTTTACCACTCTTATCAGTTACAATTTTAATTGAGATATTTGCTGGTCAAATTCTTCAAGGTAAACAAGAATCTTTACTTCTTTTTCCCGTTTTTCTTATATCAATTCCAGTGATAAATAGTATAAGTGGTAATATTGGAAGTGTTTTAGGAGCTCGTCTTGCTTCTGGTTTGCATGTTGGATATATAACTTTGAGTTTAAAAAATAAGGAAATGCATGATAATTTATTAATTTCGATTCTTATTGGTCTTATCACTTATCTTATCCTTGCGATAGTTATTTATTTCTTAGCGTTATTTGGGAATTTAATTGAGGAAATAACCTTGATAGAGTTTGTTGCTATAATTGTTTTTACAGGGTTCCTTCTGATATGTATGGTTTCATTTATTAGCGTTTTAACTGCATTTATATCATTTAAAAGAGGATTGGACCCTGATGATATGGTTGCACCAGTTGTGACAACCGTTGGAGATGTAATGGGTATAATCTTTTTATTTTCTGTAATTGGACTTATTGGAGTTGGATTATGACAGACCAAAAAAGAAGAAAAATATTTGGAAGGTTACAAAGAACACCAAAATGGAAAAAGGAAGAATTTAGCGAACTTGAATATGAACCCACCTCTGTTAAAGAATTATTAACAGAAATGAAAGATATCTCAGAATTAATAATTGATCTAGCATATTCTGCTATTCTTTTTAACAACGAAGAAATTGGTGAAGAGGTAAGATATCTTGATGTACGAATGGATAAATTGAATTACGATATAAGAATGATGGCAATGATGGCTGCAAGAACTAAGGAAGATGCTGAGGAACTCGCTGGAATTTTACAGGTTGCTGAAGCTGCAGAAAGTATTTCCAATGCCGCAGGAGACATTGTTAACCTTCTTTCAAAGGATAAATCTGTTCCTATTCTACCAAAGATATTAAAACAAGCCGATGAAGAACTATTCAGAATTAAAGTTGCATCAGCATCAGAGGCTTGTGATAAAAAAATTGAAAATCTCAGAGTTGAATCTGAAACTGGTATGAGAATTATTGCTATTAGAAGAGAGGATTGCTGGATATACAATCCACAATCTGATACCACAATTAAGGCTGAAGATTGGTTGATAGTCAGAGGGACTAATGAAGGTTATGATGAATTAAGTAAATTCTTACAAGGTAAATTGAGGGCGTTAGAATGAATAAAAAGACTGTTGAAGATATAGTTCTTGAAATAAAGGATAAATCTGAACTTATGGTTGATCTTGCATATTCATCTCTTTTATATGATAACAAAACAATTGCCAAAGAAGTCTATGATTTAGAAGACTTTATTGATAGTCTATATAAAAATCTACAAAGACAGACCCTTGAAAATGTTGAAAATAAAAAATTGAGTATAAATGATGCATTAACTGTTTTAAGACTTGCTGAAGCAGGTGAACAAATAGCAGATGCTGCTCAGGAAATTGCAGATGTTGAATTAAGGGATGTAGAATTACACCCAATTTTAAAGATGAGTATTCGTGAATCTGATGTGGTATTTAGCAGGGTACAGGTTAATGAAAATTCTATTTTATCAAATAAAACTCTGGGTGAATTAAAGCTTGCTAGTGAAACCGGTATGGTAGTTATTGCAATGAGACATGGTGATAAATGGCTTTATGGTCCTACAAAAAATACAAAAATTGATTCAGGTGATATTCTTTTTGCCAAAGGACCTGAAGATGCAGAAAAACATCTAATAAATCTTGCATCAGGCAAAACAAGCGAAATATAGATATTTTAAACAAATGAGCTTGCTTTTGAAGATTTTTAATATTTAAGGGAAAATAATATATAATCAATGGAATAATTTATAAATACTTAAATAAATTAATGGGACATATATGAATAAAAAAATTGTTAAATTCTTATTTATCGTAATTACAATTATTTATGTTATAATAGGAGGACTACTTTTTATAAATATACAGGTGTTGGAAGCTCCAGAAATTATAATAGAAATAGAAGTCACTGAGATTAATTCTTTAGAAGCAGTAATACATACAGAGATAAATATTGACAATCCAAATTCCTTTGATGTTTCAGTAAAAAATCTTGAGTTAATAACAACTACTCCAGATGGATATGAAGCATCTCATGTAAATATTGAAGGAGGAAAAATTCCTTCTAATGAGAAAAAGACTTTAACGAAAGACGTTAAAATAGCATTTGCTGGTCACAGTCCAGAAATTCTAACAAGTAAAATTACTGGTGAAGTTGGTATGAACATTTTGTTTATAGAAAAAACAATTCCATTAAATATGGGAATGATTACTTCCCTTGAGAAAGTAATAAATGATTTTGCTGCTCCAATTATCACAACCACAATTGATTTTGTTGATGTAACTACTGAAGAAATAAAAATTTCAACAATAATAGAAGTTTATAATCCAAACTCTTTTGAAATGTATATAGAAAATATAACTGGAGATATTGTTACTGATACAGGTAAGAAAGTAGGAGAACTAAATGTAATTGGAGAAACTCTACTACCAAAGGAATCAAAAGAAATCACTACCACTGGATGGGTTCTTCTTGATGCATTCAATGCTGAAAAGATAATGATTGATATTTATGGAGTGGCTGGAGCAAAAATTGCAGGTTTTGAAAAAAATATAACATTTAATTCAGAAACAAATTTGATAGTTCCTGATCTTGAAGATATATTCTTTTCTAAGGACAAACCTGTCCTTTTATCGATAAAAGCGAATAACAAATTAACACTTAAGGGTCTTGTTACTGAGATTAATCTTGAAGTAAACAATACATTTAATGTTGGTCTTGCACTAAGAGATATAATCTGTAGATTATATGTGGTTGACAATGGAGAGCTAAATCTTCTTGGAGAAAACTCAATAGATGAAGAAATAATAATAGACACAGGACAAGAGAGTTTAGCATTATGTAATATAACAATTCCATTTTCAAAGATATTAACAATAAATCCCTCTTTTGAATGGTTGATGGTATCAGTTACTGCTAGATGTACAATCAAAGGGTTAAATCCAGCAGTTTATGTTGAAATCAGAGGATACACAGATATTCATATTTTTAAATAATCAATCATCTATAACTCTTGCTCCAAATTCATCAACACTACAAACAAAAATTTTTCCAAATGATGACAAAGCATTACATAATTCATTAGTTTTACCCATAGCAAAAATAGAGTTACCAAGCATACACATACTTGCAAGCCCAAACTTACTTGCAGTATTTATTGCGCTAAGTACCTTTTCATCAGCAAGATTTGTGTTTTTTGTAAAGGCTTGAGAAAGAGTAAAAAGATTTTCAAACGATGGTTTCTGAAGTATCTTTTTTGTGCAAAATTTTCCATAATCGATTATCTTTGCAATTTTATTTGTGTCTTCTAATATTTTCTTTGTATTAAGTTTTTTTCCAACAACACATATCACCAAATCCCCCTTTCCAGGGATATGTTCTATTACTCCCCATGGAGGAAGACCTGCACTTTTACGTATTTCTATACCTCCAAAAGAACTAGCTATTACATCTCCTAAACCCGTTTTAAGCTGAACTTCAGCAAAATGAGATGCTCTAATTGCATCATTTGATGAAATACCAAATATTTTAGCTAGTGCATATGTCGCACTTAGTGCACCTCCTGCACTCATTCCAAAACCTTGTCCTACAGGAATTTCATATTTAGTTTTTATAACAACCTTAACTGGACTATCTCCAATAAGATATTTTATAGCTAATCTTATAACAGGGGCATTTGACTTTCTATTATTGACGTAAATATCAATTTCTTGTGTAGTTGAATTTTCAGCACTAACTTCAGAAACTGATCCAAATGTAATGTTTATTCCTGCTCCACGAGAACCTGTCCGGGATAAATCTTGATTGTATACCGGTTCAAAAAAACCAGAAATATGACCAGGAGCAAATGCTTTTGCTATCATATAGTATCATCCTATATTATCTAAGATATAATCAGCTAATAGTGATTTATTTCCTTTTTTATGTATACTTTTTTCTTGTTTATTTATTATCCATATCTCACTTTCATCTTTGCTGAAAGCAGAGGTTTTATTTGCAACTACAAAATCTAAATTGTTTATCTTTAAAAGATTTAAAGCCCTTTCAAATAGATTTTCTTTTTTTTCTTCTACTTTAAAACCAATAATTTTTGAATTTGGTGCATTTTTTCTAAGTTTTGAAATAAACTTAGGAGCTGGATACATTTCTATTATTAATTTTTCTTTTCCAGAAGAAATCTTTCCTTTGTGCCTTTTTGGTAAATAATCAGATATTGCAGCACAAAGAATGATAATATTATATTTTTTCAAGTCTCTATTTTCCAACAATTCCATTAAATCATTTATTGATTCAAATCTATTAAAATTTATAAAATCTGGAATTACTTCTTTACCAGAGCCATACCAAAGCTCAACATTTGCTCCTCTATAAAAAGCATTTTTTGAAAGTTCAATTGCTGTTTTACCAGAGCTTTTGTTAGTAAATATTCTTATATTATCTATTGGCTCAACTGTTGGTCCCCCGATTATCAAAATATTTTTATCTAATAAATCATTTTTACCTGTTTCCCTTAAAACATATGCTATAATCTCATCTGATTCAGCAAGTTTCGCTTTATATTTATCAATTTTTGGTTCAATAAATTTAATTCCTAATTTCTTACATTCTTCGATGTTTTTTTGAACGATTTTATGATCGTACATTGAAAGATGCATCGCAGGTACAATTATTATTGGAACTTTTGAACCAATTGCAGTTGTAGTAAAAGTTGTAACAACAGTATCATCAATTCCATGTGCAATCTTTGATAACGTATTTGCAGTACAAGGGCATATTAGTAAAAGATCTACTTGATTTTTTACCTTTCCACAAAAATATACATGTTCTGTTTTACCAGTAAGCTCAGTTATTGGTTTATTACCTGTTGCAAACCAAAGAGAATCGGGATGAATTATTTTTGTTGAAGAAGGTGTCATTATTGGAATTACATCTGCACCATATCTTATAAGCTCCCGTGTAAGTTTAATAGTTTCAACTGCAGCAATACTTCCTGTAACACCGATAACTATCCTTTTTCTAGAAAGTTTTTTACTTTTAACTCCCCGTATCTCATCTGCAGGATGCATCAAGACCACAAAAAATATTTTTATCTAACAACTAAAACAGATTTGCTTGCATGTCTTACAACCTTATCTGTTACACTGCCTAGTAAAAACCTCCCCTCTTTTCCATATCCTTTGTAACCCACAACAATTATATCAGAATCATGTTTCTTTGCACTTAAAAGAATTTCATCAGCGGGATCACCTGATTCTACGGCAATATTAACCTTACTTACATTAGGTTCAATCTCTTTTATTAACTTTGACAACGAATCTTTTGCTTTTTGTTTAAAACTTCCAGATTTTACAACATTACTAAGATCTATTGTTGGAAGTAACATTCTTGTAAAAGAAGACTCTGAAAGTTCTGCAGGAACAACTGTCAAAAGTGTAATTTCATCTTCCTTATCAGCACATTTAATAACTACTTCTATTGCTTTTTTTGAGGCTTCAGATCCATCATAGGCAACAAGCATCTTTTTCATATTAATCAGCAAGGCGAAAATAAGAAACAGTTCTATAAACGTTTCGTATCATTTACATAGATATGAAATAAAATCGGATAGGGGCATACCATCACTCCACCTCATTACAAAAAAACCTTTCTTACTTTTTTTAAGTTTTGGGAGTCTATTATGTAAAATACTTGATCTACCTTCAAGATTTTCTATATCTAATGTAAAAATTCTCCAAGAATCACCACGTTTACCTTTAGTTCTAAATGCATATATTGGTAATGTTTTTGTTTTTTCACAAATATTTTTCATTGTTTCAGCCTGTTGTTGCAATTTTCCACTTATATTACTAAAATGAATAGTATCTTCAATACTACTTTTTACTTCTGTTAAAAACGAAATATCTCCTCGTGTTGCAACAAGATCTACACCAAATGAACCAGCAGCCCTAATGACAGCAAAAGGTTTTTCTGAAATCTTATTATAATTCATTTTTTCAATAATTGAACATGTTTTTGTTATTTTTGAAATTGTTTTAAACTCTCCTTCAAGGATATTCTTAAGCTCTCGTTCATATTGACTTGCACTCATATAACAAAAGTAAAATACAGCGAAAGGTTTTAATGTTTGGGCAGAGTTAGTTGAAATTAATAATAAATGCATTGGTGGCAATAATATGAGTGGTGAAGTAATAGTAAAAGAAGCTATGAAAACAAACCTAGCAATAGTCAAACCAGATGTATCTGTATTAGAAGCAGCTAAACTAATGAAAAAAAGAAAAATAGGAAACGTATTAGTTGTTGAAAAAAAACAACCAATTGGCATTTTAACTGAGAGCGACATATTAAAAAAAGTTGTGGCAGAAGGAAAAAATGCCAAAGAAATAATAGTCAAAGATGTGATGAGCACTCCAATAATTGTAGTAGATCCTTATATAACTCTTGAAGAGGCCATGAAAACTATGGGTAAATGCAATGTTAGAAGATTACCGGTTATTGAAAAGGATGAGCTAATAGGTATAATTACTCAAAAAGACATTTCATTAATATCTCCAGTATTACACGAAATATCACGAGAATGGTATGATATAACAGTAAGAGACGAATCACATCTAAAAAAGCAAATATTTTCAGGGAAATGTGAAGATTGTGGAATATTATCTGCAAATCTAAAAAATGTTGAGGGGCGCCTTCTTTGTGAAGATTGTATTGATGCCTTGAAATATGAAGAATAATATTAATTTTATATAGATAATTTAATTACACTAAGGAATGGATAAAAATGAAAGTAAAAGAAGTTATGACAAAGGATATAATCTCTGTTGATAAAGATGTAGATTTAAAACATGTTTTAAATCTCATGAAAAAATACGAAATTACAAAAATACCAGTTCTTGAAGATAAAAAATTAATTGGTATAGTAACTGATAATATTATAGCCCATAAATTGGGATCTATTAGAAAAAAAGGAGTACCACCTTCTAGATTGCATGCTTCTTCAGTTACTGAAAAAAATATTGAGAAAATATCCCCAGAAACCGAAATAAAGATAATTTTAAAGAAAGTAGGTGAACCTGGACCAACCATGCTATGTGTTGTAGATAATGATAAATTATTAGGAATTATCACAAAAGCAGATTTATTACCGCTTGTTAAAAGTACCAAACCTGTTAGAGAGATAATGAATAAAAAACTCCACATAGTTTCACCAGATGACAGAGTTATTCATGCTCGAAGAATAATGATAAATGAAAATATCGCAAGACTTCCAGTTGTAGATAATGGTAATCTTGTTGGGATAATTACTGATAATGAAATTGTTTTTGCATTAGCTGATATAAAAAGATCAGTTCCAATAGGTAGACAGAAACATCAACTTGATGAACTTCTAATTAGAGACGTAATGAAAACACCAGCTTTTTGGACCGAGCCAAATATAACTGCAGAAGAAGTAGCAAAATTAATGCTTAAAAATAATATAGGTGCGTTACCAATAATTGAATATGGTAAATTAATAGGTATTGTTAGCAGAACTGATTTACTTAATACTATTTCCCGTTAAAAGACTTTAAGTAATCCATTTATGATTCTTTTTTGCAATGCATTATCACATACCATCTGATGAACAAGTTTTAAATGGTTTGAAGAAAGTGTTAGAGAAATTTCGAACGGTAAGTTCTCAAAATAAATTAAAAACATTAGTTTCAAAAAAACTCACAGCTAAAAAGAAGAATTATAATGTTAGTGGCTCAAGGCTTCGCAATATTGCAATAAATAGTGATTTTGTTAAACTTGAAATTCATACACGTGAGGGTGACCCAAAAAAATTATTGACAAAATGTCCAGTTTGTGGAAACATTTTAAACCGAGTAAAAAATCTAACAATATGGGGCGGAGAAGTCACTATAGAATTTAGAT
Source organism: Thermoplasmatales archaeon SG8-52-3 (assembly GCA_001595915.1). GTDB lineage: Archaea > Thermoplasmatota > E2 > DHVEG-1 > DHVEG-1 > SG8-52-3. The sequence continues at coordinate 30,182 of LSSG01000075.1, read as the reverse complement.
GTAAGAAATGCAATTATTGGACAGGTAAGAAAAAAAGAATTCCAACAAGGTATGTTTTTCATTTAAAAAAGTGATATTTAACTATTATAAAAAATGGTTATTAATAAATAAAAAGATAAATATTTATATAAAGGATGGATATAATTTGTAGTATGGGACGGAGGCTACAAATTAGAGCAATTTGTATCATTACAATTTTTTTTCTAATTTCTGTTAATTATTTTACTTGTATCCATGCTGAAGGAAAAGATATAAGCATATCTAGTGCAGAAAATTTTGAAAAAGGTTATAGATATAACATTCAAGGTTGGATCTATCTTCATATAGAGGGAGATCCTCATGAACGTGGATATCAGCATGGGTATTTACTTGCCAATGAAATTGTTGATATGTTAAATCGTTGGAGTCACACAATTCATTTCCAAAAGACAATATCAAAAATTAGTAAACGAGTATCAGAACTAAGATATAATAAAATTGCAGAAAAATGGTGGGATTTCTGTAGAAATCAGTGTGATAAATTATATTGGGATAAATTTCCAATTGAATATAAGCAAGAAATAATAGGTATTGTTGATGGAGTAAATGCTAAAGGAATAAAATTTTTTGAAAGAGAAATCGATTATAAGGATATTCTTGCAATGAATGAGATGTATGAGTTTATGTCCAAACTTGATACATTGAGAATGGGAATTCACCCGATAAGAACATTATTACATCAAATTCAAAAAATTGAACCAGCAACTGAAAATATAGGATTAAATGAATTTATTGCAGGTTTTTTTGGTGGGAGTCCTCCCCACCATTGTAATGGTTTTATTGCAACAGGAGACGCTACTACAGAAGGTCAAATTGTTTTTTCTCATTCGACAATTTGTGGAACTTCAACTTGGTGGTGGAATTATTATATTTCGCTTCGTTGGAATGTAATACTTGATGTCCAACCAAATAGTGGCAATAGAGTTATAATGTCTTCTTCACCAGGTATTATTTGGAGTGACGAGGACTACTATCAGAATGATAATGGTATTGTACTTCTGGAAACAACTGTTCCACAAGGATTGTTTGATAATAAAGGTCTTCCACTTTCAGTAAGAGCTAGGATGGCAATGCAATATGGAAATAGCATTGACGAAGTGGTTTATTATCTTAAAAATAGAAATGATGGGGTTATGAATGCTGTCTGGCTTATTGGTGACACGAAAACCGGTGAGATTGCAAGGTTTGAATTAGGTTATACTGCAAATGCAATCTATAGAACATTTGATGGTTTTTATTGGAGTGCTAATAATCCAATGGATACTAGGGTTAGATTAGAGAAATTTAAAATCGATAGAACATATATTCTAAACTTCTTATTATGGATATTATTTAAAGATCCAGGATTTGGGTATTGGGCAGTTAGATATATTCCAACAAAAAGAGATAATAAATTTGAAGAGCTTGGTAATAAATATTATGGTGAGATTGATACAGATATTTTAAAAGAAATAATGTCTGATCCATTAATTAGTAAGGCAATTACTGATGTAAAACTTACAGATTCAAAATTACTTGAACAAAACGGTTTATGGGCATTTTTTGGAAATACTGGTAGAACCTTGGATTATTCAAATATAGATACCACTAATCATAAAACTGAAAGTTTACCTCCTCTTGGCTGGGTAAGAATTTTTGGTATACCTGCAAAAAGAGATTTTTCTCTAATAAATAAAGATAGTTATATAGGATCAGAAACAGAAATCCTATGGAAATTTGATACAGAATTTAATAAAAACGAATTTTCTTCATCAGGTGTAATAATAGATACAATATTGTATACTACCACATCAAATGGAATAATATATGCATTTGATACAAATACTGGAGAACTTAAGTGGAAAAAACCAATAGGAGAAAAACCCACAAAACCTATTTCGAATGAAGATGAGATATTTGTAGGTCATTCTGAAGGAATATCAATTATCGATACACAAGGAACGATTAAAAGAATATCAACAAAAAATGAGATAATCTCAAGTCCAATAATTGCAGAGAATATGATAATTTTTGGAGATAATGTTGGAAATGTTTATTCTTACTCAATTAATGAGAAAAAAGAAAAATGGTCAATTGAATTTTCTGATGAAATATACATTGCTTCAGGTTATGATGAAAATATTTATTTAGCGTCTGGAAATAATTGCTATTCTATTTGTTTAAAAGATCAAAAAATCATATGGCAATTTAATTCAAGTGGTATGATTACTTCATCTCCTGTTTTTAAAAATGGAAAAGTTTTTTTTGCCTCATGGGACAATAAAGTATATGCCTTAAATGCAAAAAATGGAAATCAAATATGGAAATATGAAGCTGGTTGGGGATTTGATACCTCACCTATCTTATCAGATGATACTCTATACATTGGATGTAATGATAATAATCTATATGCATTGAATGTCTTAGACGGAACTTCCAAATGGATTTTTTCAACTAAAGCAGGAATTCATTCAGCTCCGGTCATCTATGGTGACTTTGTGTTTTTTGGAAGTGACGACGGTAGACTTTATGCAGTAAACAAAACTACTGGTGAGAGTGAATGGTTTTTTGCTGCAAATTTCACAATTGATAATGATTTATTAAACTATATTACAACACCTGTTATTTCAAATCCAATTGTCCATAATGGTACTGCTTATATTGGGGTAAAAGGAATTATATATGCATTGAATGCAAAAACATTTGAGCAAATTAATTTAAATAACGATGAAAATGATATTATGCTTAGTTTTGAAACATTGATATTTATTATTTTCTCATTATTTGCTATAATATTTGTAACCATTCTTTATCTATATTTTAGTAAGAAGCGGTTTAAATGAGTATTTTAATTCTCGCTTTCCTTATTTATTTAATAATTCTTGTTATAATTGGAATTTGGTCATCAAGATTTAATAAAACACTTGATGATTTTTTAATTGCAGGTAGAAAATTAGGTACATGGCCAGTAGCAATTAGTGCTGAAGCATCTGATATGAGTGGTTGGTTGGTGTTGGGACTGCCAGGCAGAGGCTTTGTTTATGGTATTGGAGCTTTATGGACTTCTATTGGTGCTGCATTTGGTACACTATTTAATTGGAGTGTTATTGCAAAACGTCTACGAAATTATACTGCAAAATTACGTTCAATTACAATTCCTGATTTTCTTGAGGATAGATTTAATGATAAAACACATATTATAAGAGGGATTTCAACAAGTATTATTACTATTTTTATGGTAGCCTATGTTTCAGTTCAGCTTGTTGCAAGTGGAAAGATATTAAGTGAGACTTTTGGATGGGATTATCATTCTGCATTAATTTTAGGATTTTTTATTATCACATTATATACTCTTCTAGGTGGATTTTTTGCAGTTGCTTGGACAGATGTATTTCAAGGTTTGCTTATAGTTGGAATTCTTTTAATTCTTCCAATAATTGGTATTATTAGATTGGGAGGATTAGGTAAAATTTTTTCAGAAATAAGTAGTATAAATGTTAATGCACTATCTCCAAGTTTTGGATATGGTGGTTTTTTATTTTTACTATTTGCTTTTGTGAGTATGTCATGGTTTTTTGGTTATCCAGGTCAACCCCATATTCTAACTAGATACATGGCTATAAAAGAAGAGAAAAAAATTTGGAACAGCACATTAATCGGAATGACTTGGGTTATTATCAGTCTTTGGGGAGCTGTATTTATTGGAATTATTGGTTTGGCTTTATTTAAAGGATTGCCTGATCCTGAGAAGGTAATGCCTCTTCTTGCTATGAATCTATTACCTGAATGGGCTGCAGGTATTGTAATTGCAGCAATTACTGCGGCAATTATGTCAACAGCAGATTCTCAACTTCTTGTTGCATCCTCATCAATTGTCGAAGATGTTTATCATAAATTAGTTAATCCAAAGATTAGTCAGAATAAATTATTATTTTACAGTAGAGTTTCAGTTCTTTCTTTATCAATAATTGCCTTTATTTTAGCTCTTCAAGGAGGAGTAATATATTTTCTTGTAGCTTTTGCATGGGGTGGACTTGCTGCATCCTTTGGTCCACTTATCATTTTATCTCTTTGGTGGAAACGTACTACTAAGTGGGGTGCAATAGTAGGAATGATATCCGGAACCGTTACTGTAATATTATGGGATAAATTAGGAGTTGCTAATATGTTTTCAAATTCCTTATCGTCTGAATTGATTATTCCTGGAATGATACCTGCTTTTTTTATATCTTTATTTTTTGTAATAATTATTAGTTTACTTACTACACCTCCAAATATTAATAAAATCTTTAAATAATTCTAATAACTTTTCAGATTAATTTTTTATGCGAAATCTTAAAGAATAGCAAACCACATTACTTTCTTTGGAGGGAAGCCGTGATCTATATTAGGCTGGGAGTAGAATCTAAGGATGTCGCTTTTTAGTAAATTTAAAAGAAACCAGAATAAATTCAATAATGTACAATCTTCAAATAAAAAAACTGAAAAAAATATTTTTGAAGAAAGTTCAAAGGACGAATTACAATTTTTACAAAAAGAACTGGAAAATAAACAAGAGGAATTAGAAATTAGAGGGAAAATCATTGAAGATATTCATAAACAATTACAAGATAATTTAATTCAACTAATAGAAAAAACTGATTTTGCTAATAATTTAGAAAAGGAATTTGATGAAACAAAAACAGTTCTAAAAGCAAAAGAAGACGATATAATAAAATTAAGAGAAGAACTTGAAGATAAGAAAAACAATCCAGAATATATAAACTCCCGACCGATGAAACTCAATGAAGAACTACAACAAAATAAAATGGAAAATATACAGAAACAACAACAAATAAATCAATTACAGAAAGAATTTGAAAAAAAAGAGCAAGAACTTGAATCATTATACAGCGACATGCAATCAAGAAACAGTATAATCCAAGATGTTACTCAACAATTAATTGATAAGCAAATGAATTTGGTTGAAACACATTATGACTCAGATAACATCAGAGTTGAGTTAGAAAATAATCTAATGACTCTCTATACAAAAGAAGAAAGAATTCAACATTTGCAAAAAGAACTAGAAGAAAGACAAAACGATCTTGAATCTATGAAAACTGATCTTGAAGTTAGAAATAAAATCATTAACGAAATCAAAAAACAAATGATAGAAAGTCAGCATAAATTTACAGAAAATAAACAACTTTTATATGAACTTGAAACTGATCAAAAAATTAATAATGAAAACATACTGCAGTTAAAGAAAGAATTAGAAGAAAAAGAGAAAAATATTGAATATAGAAATAATCTAATTAGTAGACAACAAGATGAAATTACTCATTTAATTTTTGATCTTGAAACAGTAAAACAAGAAACTGATAATAAAAAGGAAAATATATTCGATCTCAAAACAGAACTTGAAAGCAGACAAAATGAACTTGAAACAATGAAAACAGATATTGAACTAAGAAATAAAATCATTAACGAAATTAAAAAACAAATGATAGAAAACCAAGATAAATTGTTAGAAAAAAAATTTCTTTTAACTGAGCTTGATGATATAAAAACAAAAATTTCAGAAAATAAAACTGCTCTTGAGATGGTTGAAAATGAGCTTGCAAGAAGAAAAGCTCAACTAGGAAGTTTTATACCAACTCAGGAAACACAAATCAATCCTTTAAAAGATAAAATCCAAACTAATGAGGAAATTGATGAATTTATTGGAGTTACAAATGATTCTCTTAAAACAAAAAAATTAGATTTTGAAACAGATATCAATGAGGATTAATCAAACGAGACAATAGATTTTATAGGTAATGGTGCTTTCAATTCTATTGTTCGAGTAATACCTGTTGAAGGAAATAAGGTAACAATCATTTTTTCATGTTTGCTTAAAGTCATATATTCTGGTAATTTTAAAACTATATATGCATTATCCGAACAATCATTTAATATATCAAAATTTACCAATGATTCATCCATGTCAATAATTGAGATAAATCCAAAATTACTTCCATTAATATTTTCCCAAATTTTATGTTCAAATAATGAGTATGATCCTAGAGTTAATGAGTTATTTGAATATTTTAGAAATATTACATTATCACCATTGTTTAGTTTTATTGTAAGTTTTGATATGTCAATTTCTTGTGTTACAAGAGGAGTAATCCATAATGCAATTTTTTCAATTCTTTGTTCGCCATTAATATTGCTATATTTTCCTATTTGATCCTTTATCAATATATATGTTGATATCTCATCTATAGTTTCTTCTGTCATTTGTTCAATATCTTGCTCTGAAATAGTATCTGTTGTCTCACTTGTTAATACTGATGCAACTGTTATTCCTATCAATAATAAAGATACTATAAGTATGGAACTTGTCAAGCCTGTTGTTAATAATTTACCCATTTTTTCTCCGTTTTATAGGGTAAATTTTAGGTTGAATAATATATAAATCTTATTATACAATTATTGTCTATTAAGGAGACATTTATGATTTTTTATAGTAAATCATAGTTATTGTAAAAATGTCAAATTGTTATTTTTGAATAACTGTCTTTTTTTCTTTTTGTCATTCCAACAGATAAGCTTTAAATATTGTCACTTGAGAACACTATACATGAAAACTATTGACGTGTTATGATTTAACACGGAAACGAAAGAAAGGTGGTGAATAATGGAAAAGAAATATATGGAAAGGCTGGTTGGAAGATACTGTAAAATTGTAACAAAAGAGCCTGGTGACGATAGAGCAAGTGTCGTTATTGGTACTCTTGAAGATGTAGATTACAAAGATGGTTTTATTTTAATTGATTCAGAACAAGGTTTAGGATGTCTTAGAATAAGTACAATTATAGCAATAAAACCTGCACAGAAACATAAAAAACATAATGAAAGAAAATTAATTACTGAAGATAACAAGGCCATGGTTGGAATTGGTACTCTAATTGTGTTTATTGCCATGGTCTTAATTGCTGCTGTAGCTGCAAGTGTTTTGATAAATACTAGTGAAACCTTACAGTCAAGAGCAAAAACAGTTGGTACAGCAACAATAAGAGAAGTATCAGCAGGAATTGCAATTGAACAAGTAACAGGTTATACAAATGCTCAAAAATCATTAATTGAATATCTAGCAATACAAGTTAGACCAAGAGCAGGATCAAAAGATATCGATCTAAGCCTATGTACATTATCAGTTCTACACAATAACCTATCGATATTAAAATTAAATGAATCACTTGTACAAAATGTCAATCTAGATAATAAAAGTGTATTTCATACTCCAATTACATCAGGGTCACCATATACAATAGTAGGTAATACTTCACAATTATATTTCGGTGTAATTGCAGTACATGATCCAGATGGATCTATCACAACAACACATGGTATGAATAGTGGAGATAGAGCATTAATAATTATCAATCTTTCCGCAGTGCTTGATACAGGTGGGCTTGAACCAAGAAAAGAGATATCAGGAACACTTGCACCAGAAATAGGTATCAAAGCAGAATATGATGTTACAGCTCCATCAGTTTTTACAATGAGAATTGTAAAACTTGATTAAAAAAAATCCTTCTTATTTTTTAATTTTTTATTTTTCTTCTTTTTTAGTTTTAATTGTTTTTATTATAGCAATCTCTGCTTTTTTACCATTGAAATCAGTTGGTTTAGTATTTACCTCTACCAAAATTTCATCATTATTTTTAGTAAGCAAAGTAGTCTCAAAATTAGAAACATCAACTCCCATTAACCTGTTGATATAAAAATCCTTAACATCTGAAAGTTCTTCAGCTATAATAAAATCAAACAAACTTTTATTTAAAATTTCATCAATTTTATATCCAATCAAATTTGCAAATGAATCATTTACCTGTTTTAAAATACCTCTGTGAATAACAACTGCCGAATCAGGAATTTTATCAAGAAGATCGTGGTATTTTACAACTTTTCCCCCCTTATTAAAATCAGATGTTATATCTTCTGAAGTAACAATTTTATCTGTCAATAATCTCTCTTTGGTAAGAAGTTCCTTTTCTCTATTATTGATATCTATTTCTAAATTTTCAAGTTTCTTCCGCCATTTTTTAAATTCATTTGCTTGTTCGTTAATATTAGATTTATCCTTCATGAGGTCATTTTCAAGATTTTTTAATAGTTTTTCACGGTCATCAAGTTCATTCATTATATTTTCATAATCTTGATTATCTAATTTATTTTCAACCAAATCAGAGAATGATTGATAATCTTCATGAGCATCTTTTTTAGATTTTTTCTTACTCTTCTTTTTCTTAAGAATTTCAACACGATTTTTAAAAAAATCGAGATTTTTTTCTAAATCTTTATTTTTTTTATCAAGTTCTGAATTCTTTCTTTTTAGAATTTTAATCATTTTTTTAAGTTCATTGTAATTCTCAGATTTTTTTTCAATTGTGTTTTCTTTAATTAAGGTTTTATCTGGTTTTTCCTTAGTTTCTATTTTTGGAAATTCAATCAAGGGCTCTTTTTCTTCATATAATGAAGAAATTAGATTACCAACAAGATTAATATCAATAAGAGTACCATGAACATTTTTAACAGGAAAAACACTCCAAGAAATCAGAACTTCTTGTCCTTGTTTATCTAATAATGGAAGATTAAAATCATCAATTTTCTTATTATTTTCTAAAGAGTCGAACTTTTCTTTCCATTCATTTTTAAATTTAGTAGGAATTAGAAAATTAAATATTGGTTGATTTATTGCTTCTTTCTTATTATAACCAAATATACGTTCACATTCTATATTATATTTTGTAATGTGCCTATCTTTTCCTATACTTAATACAATATTTGTAGTTGATTTACTGGAACTTTTTATAATTGCTTTTTTAATTTCTTTTTTTGTTTTTCCTTTTTTCTCCTTAGAAACTACTACCCTTATGCTAAAAATCATTCATTAATCATTTATCACTATTTGTTTGTTATTTTAAAATTTTTTGTTTTAGAAAATTATTTAAATTTTTAAAATTAAAAATAAGCTTTTTTTAAAAGATTATAAATAATACAAAATTTATTCCAAATTGCTTAAGATAAATATTTCTGTTAATAAAACATAAAACTTAACTCACATTCAAAATTAGGAGGGGTATAGATTAAGTTAAAGATGGGAAAAGGTGAAGATGACTCTGTGGATAAAACCTCAGATGAAGAATCAAGTCCTAAAGAAGAGCCTTCTCAAGAAGTTGAAGAAAAACCAGATGATTCTTCAGAATCAAAACAGAATATAGAGAACCTTAGAAAAGTAATAAAAGTTGATCAAGAGAATAACTCAGAAAAAGAGAAAGAACCGAAAAATGAAGAAAAATTATCTGATGATGAAGAGCCGACTACTAGAGATTCACTTGAACAAAAACGTGCAATATTACAAAGCATAAAAGATTTTGATTTTCAAATTAAAAAAAATTCTGAAGAAATAACTTCAATTCATAAAAAGTTAGAGTCAGTTTCAAAAGATCTTGATGACCTAGTTAGTCTATATGAAATAGTATCAGAACAAATGAATCCATTTGTAGGACTTTCAAAAGTTACAAAAAAAAGAATAGATGCCCTTGAAAATTTCACAAAGGAAATCGATGAATTAAAAGAAAGAGTAGGAGAAATAGAATCATTTGCTGAAAATGCCGGTGCAGATTTTGCAGAAATTAAGGCCGTACAAAATACTGCTACAGTAGCCAAACCTTCTGAAAAAAATTCAAATACATCTGTAAATATAACAGAAGAATTTTCAAATAATGATCTAGATGTTATAATTGAAAAAACATTTCATGATATAAACATAGATTTGGTAATTGATAATTTAATCAATGAATTTATAGAAAATTTAAAGGATTGAAAAACTATTAGGTGTTAATTATGGTAGAAGGTGAGGAAGAGAGCAAAACTACAGAAGAATTTGATCTAAGTACTGAACTATCTACCTTGGTATCTAAAAATGTAATACCCAAAAAACTAGCAGAAAAATTAGAAAATAAACTTAAAGAAAAAAATATAAAAATTAATCAAAAACAATTTCAGCAACTTATTGGCAAAATACAGGAAATTATGAAAACATATGCAAATACAGCAAGACCTCAAGAAAAATCCGAAAGTAAAGAAAAATCAGTTACAATTCAAAAAAATGGAGATATGCAAAAAATTATCGAAACAATAGAGGAGCTTAAAGAAAAAATAATTTATTTAGAAAAGGGAACAGCAAGCAAACCAAGGTTTGTAACAACAGATGATATTAAGGTCCCAGAGGGAGTTATTGGAGATGCTCCTAAATGGAATGTAGAACCACTTACTGAAATTCCCAATAATCCAGAAAGTGTTATTGTTTTAATGAAATGGTTACAATATTTAATCGATAAATGTGGACGACCTAATCTGTCAAATATTCTTGACTATTATGTAGATATTGGTTGGATTACACAAGATGCAAAGATGGGACTGATTGATTATTCTCAGGGTATTACTGATCAAACAAAGAAAGATGAGACTACAAAAAAACATATTACAGATTTACCGTCAAAAGATCATATCCAATCTCTTGTATATATACAAAAACTAAAAGGATTGCAACTTGACAAACATTTTATAGATAGAATAGAAAGTGAACTTGCAAGGATAACAAAAAAAATCGATAATTGCTAATTCAAATAAAAATATTTATTTACTTGTCTTTAGTTATTAATTATTAAATTAAATATTAGAGGGGACTTTAACAATAACACTCATCAACAGGAGGGTGCGAAATGGGATTCTCATTAGTAGGTGCTGCTGCAATTATTGGTGTATCAGTATTGATGTGTTTAGAAATAATTATGAGTACAACAGTACCAACTATTACAAATGTAGATGATGCATTTGATGAAATGAGAGATAGAATTATCGATCAGGTTCAAACTGATATAAACATTACAAATGTGATAAATACAGTTAATGGATCAAATTATGATATAAACATAACTGTTGATAATATTGGTAGTATTACTTTAAAAACATCATTATTTAATATATTAATCAATGGGACTATCAACAATTTCTCTTGTTCAAAATCATATATTCATCCAGAAAATAATGTTTATTTTAATGTATATAATTTCTCAGGATCAGGGTTTATGAAAGTAAAGGTTGTAACAAATAATGGAATATCAGATTATTATGAATTTACATTAACTTAAAAAAAAAAAGTGATAAAAAATGGGATTTAGTTTAACTGGAACACATGTAGTATTTTTCATAGCCTCTGTAATTATTGCTAGTGCAGTTTCAGGAGTTTTTATAACAGTAATTGATGGTGTAATGACAAGTTTTTCAGAAAGAGGAAAAATAATTGAGGAAAATCTGGAATCCAACTTTATAATAATAAATGATCCAGATAATATTCCAATATCCGGAAGTTTCTATATATTCTATGTCAAAAATATTGGTAGTAGAAAACTTGCAACAACAAATGAAACATTTAATTTATTTATAGATGGAGAAATTGTTATTACAGCAAATTTTAATTTTTCAGCTAGTTCCATACAACCGGATGAAGTTGCCACGATGTTTATAGATAATAGTGAAATATCATCAGGTGATCATTCTTTAAGATTGGTGGGACCTCAAGATATAGTTGATGAATTTATATTTACAATTTAGTAATTGATGGGATAAGTAAAAATGACAAGTAAATCAATAATTTTAGAAAGAAAAGGAGAAAAGGATGGCTTTGCACAAAGATTTGGTAAAGAAATTCCTGATGGAACATTAATTTTTATAGAGGGAAAGGAGGGTACTGGAAAAAGTATTTTTTGTCAGAGATTTTGTTATAGCTTACTCAAGAATGGTTCAACTTGTTCATATGTTTCAACACAATATACAATTAAGAGTTTTTTAAGACAAGTTGCTTCAGTTGGTTATGATATGAGAAATTATCTAATCAGAGGGAAATTATTTTTTATATCAACTGAAGTAATGTTAGCTGAAACAAAACCAAAAAGTACATTTATGGAAGGATTAACTACCTGTAAAAAACTTTTTGATCCTGATATAATCTTCATTGACTCTCTATCAACACTTCTGAATGAAAGTTTAAATGAAGATAATTTAGTAGATTTAACTAATTTTTTTAATAGATTAAAAGGCTCTGGTAAAATGATATGGGTTACTGGAAACCCTAATGAATGGTCAAGTAGAATTCATAGCGCATTTCAGATGATTTGTGATATTCATTATAAAATTACTCGCGAATCAATGCCAGGAGTTGGAATTGTCCATAATATTTATCTTGAAAAGTTTAATGGAGCTAGACATAAATATGAACCATTGACCACATTTTCTGTCAGACCTGGTGTTGGATTAACTATTGAAACAAGTGGAGTTGCTTTCTAAAAAGTGGGAGAAATGACAGAAATAGAAAAACCTGAAGTGGATAAATTGCTAAGGGATTATCCCCATCTTAAGAAGTATGTTTCAGAAATTGAAAAAAAGATGGGAAAACCTACCTTTTATAGCAAAGTTCCAAGGGATGTTAAGGAGGAAGAATATCCTAACATAATATATGCTACAAAAGGTGTAGTTTTTATTCATATTTTTAAAACAAAGGATATGGAAGATAAAGAATATTTTGCAATAACACCAATTTTAGATGATAAAACAAATGAAAAACTTGAACAAGTTATTGAATTGATATATGAGAAAGCTCATCTTAAAACAGATATTAAATCTCAAGATGATTTGAGAAAAGCTATAAGAGAATATCTTCAGAAAATTACTACAATAGATGAAAAGTCTGGTGGAAAATTAAGTAAATCTAAAGGTGGAAAAATTAAAGTTACAACATTTGAGAAGATGACAATAGAATATCATATAATAAAAGATATTGTTGGCGGTGGACCTCTTGAACCTTTTATGAGAGATCCATATATCGAAGATATTCATATTATCACAGGTCAAAATGTTCATCTCATCCATAAAGTCTTTGATATGGTTAAGACAAACATTTTCATTGATGAATCTTGGGCAAATAGATTTTCACAAGAATTTGCAGAAAAAATCGGAAGTCCAGTTAGTGAAGGACAACCAATTGCAGATGGTACTCTCCCTGATGGAAGTAGGGTTAATATAATTCATAGTAAAGATGTCAGTCTTAAAGGACCAAGTATGACAGTTAGAAAATTTAGTGAAACGCCAATTAGCATTACACAATTAATAAATTGGGGTACATTTGATTCAGGAGTTGGAGCTTATCTTTGGCTTTGTCTACAATATGGACGCAGTATATTTGTTTGTGGTGAAACCGCATCTGGAAAAACCACAACGTCTAATGCAATGTTTCCTTTTATTCCACCTGATAAAAAAATTTATTCTGTTGAAAATACACCTGAAGTAAAAGTTCCTCATGCTGTATGGCAACAATTACTTACCAGATCAACAGGTCCAAAAGAAGGACATATTGATGAAGGAGATCTTTTAAGAGCAGGTCTAAGGTCCCGACCTGACTATATTATTCCAGGAGAAACTAGAGGGGCTGAAGGTCGAGTTGTATTTCAAGCTATGCAGACAGGTCATCCAGTTGTGACAACATTTCATGCAGGTTCTGTAACAAAAGTAATTCAGCGATTTACTGGCCATCCAATAAATATTCCAAAAACATTCATGGACAATTTAGACGTTGTTTTGATACAGATGGCTGTTGAACGTAAAGGAAAAAGAATAAGACGAGTTCTATCAGTTGATGAAATAGAAGGATATAACAAAGAAGTAGATGGCATTATGTCAAGAAAGGCATTTGAATGGAATGCTGTGGATGATGCTCATATGTTCAAAGCAAATAGAAACAGCTACATTTTAGAACAACGTATTGCTCCTATGGCAGGATATGAAGATCCTATGCAAATATATGATGAGTATGATCTTAGGAAGCATATATTGGAGAGGATGGTAGAAGAAAAAATATTTGATTATTATGAAGTCGTTCAATTCATTTGGACATTCTATAGAGAAGGGGTCCAATCATTACCAATAACAATTTAAAATACATAAATAAATTTAATTTAAGGGTGCACTCACAATAATATATGTAATAAAAAAAAAAGATAAAATGACAGATATGAATGATAAAGCAAAAGAACAAATGCTTCAAACAAATCCACATTTAAAAAAATATATAGATAATATTAAGAGAAAAATGAAAGAACCTGTATTTTACTCAACTTTACCATATGAAGTTAGAGAAGAAAAATATCCTAATTTGATTTATCCTGGAAAGGGTTCAATTTTTTATCATGTTTTTAAAACAAGAGATATGGATGAACTTGAATATCATACGATTGAACCTACCCTTGATAATAATGAACAAATAAAACATGATGAACTTCAAAAATTAATTATTAAATTTGCTCCTAAAAAAAAGAGTGTTATCTCAGATGAAGAACTAAAAGATGTACTTAAAGAAATGATAGATGAAATTATACAAGTTGATGATAAAGCAATAAAAGCAGTTACTTCAAAAAAAAGCAAATTTAACAAATCTACTAAACGTGATAAGATAAAAGCAACTTCTTTACAGAAAAGTAATATTGAATATTTTTTAATAAAAAATATTGTTGGTGGGGGACCTCTTGAATGTTTTATGAGAGATCCTTATTTAGAAGATATTCATATGATTACTGGACATAAAATCCATCTTATACATAAAGTATTTGGAATGATTAAAACAAATGTTGAAATCAGTAAAGATGATGGTCCTGTTTTTGCAAGAAAATTAAGTGAAAAAATGGGCACTCCCGTAAGTGAAGGACAACCTATTGTTGATGGTGTTTTACCAGATGGAAGTAGAGGTAACATCATCTATAGCAATGCAATTAGTATTAAGGGACCAAGTATGACAATAAGAAGGTTTACAGAATCTCCTATAAGTATCACTCAGCTTATAAAATGGAAAACTCTTAGTTCTAATATTGGGGCATATCTTTGGCTTTGTCTGCAGTATGGACGAAGTTTTTTTATCTGTGGTGGAACTGCATGTGGAAAAACAACGACAATGAATGCAATAATACCTTTTATTCCACCAGAAAAAAAGATATATACCGCTGAATCAACCCCTGAAATGCAGGTTCCTCATACAGTATGGCAACAACTTCTTACTAAGACAACAGGACCTGAGGAGGGAAGAGTTGATTTATTTGATCTTTTAAAGGCAGCATTAAGATCAAGACCAGATTATATCATTCCAGGAGAGGTAAGGGGTGCAGAAGGTAGCATTGTATTTCAGGCTATGCAAACGGGTCATCCCTGTATGACTACATTTCATGCCGGAACAGTAACAAAGGTTATTCAGAGATTTACAGGTGATCCTATAAATGTACCAAAAACGTTCATGGATAACCTGGATTTTGTAATAATTCAACTAGCAATTGATCGTAATGGTAAATTAATAAGGAGATGTACCTCAATTGATGAAATTGAGGGTTACAATAGAGAAGTCGATGGGATAATGTCAAGAAATGCATTCGAATGGGATCCTGTTGAAGATATTCACCGTTTTAGAGCCAATAGAAATAGCTTTGTTCTTGAAGAGAAAATTGCAAAAAATGCAGGATATGCAGATCCGACTGAAATCTATGTTGAGTATAACAAAAGAAAAATGATTCTTGATAAAATGGTAGAAGAAGATATTATGGATTATTATGAGGTAACTCAATTTATATGGAGTTATTATAGAGAGGGCGATAAAGGACTTCCAATAAATCTTAAGTGAAAAAAATGACAGATAAAAAGAAAACAAAAAAAAGGAAAAAGGAAAAAAAAGATTCAGACATTGAAAATAAAAAGGACTTTATAAAAGAATTAAAAATTGCTTATCGTGGTCTTGAAAATCCAAAGAAGTTCTATACTACAATTCTTCTCCCATTAATAGTAATGGGAATAATTGTTTTCATAATGCCTTTTATTTTAATGATAATTGTTCCATTTCCTTTGAATCTTAATCCCATATCTTTTATTGTAGGTGGAATAGTTCCAATAATTCTTGGTGTTTTTTACCCTTATATTACATGGAAGAATAAAGAAAATGATATTAATGCAAAGATGCATTTTTTTATAACACATTTGAGGGTTTTGGCAATTTCTGATTTATCACTAAGAGATATAATAAATATTCTAGGCGGGAAAAAGGCATATGGTGCATTGGGTTTTGAACTAAAAAAAATTGGTGTATTATCAACTCAATGGCGAATGCCGTTATCTAAAACATTTCGCTTTATATCAGAAAGAACACCAAGTAAAATACTTAAGGATTTCTTAGACAGATTTTCCCAGAGCCTTGACAGTGGTGTTGAACATAGAGAATTTATCGAAACCGAACAGGAAGCAGTAATTCAAGAGTATAAAACAATGTATGAGTCTAGCAATGAAAATGTCATTATTTTAAATGAAGTTTATGTTGCAATGTTAATTGCCATAATTTTTGTTATGTCCTTAGGTATTGTTCTACCTATAATAATTGGTACTGAAGACATGAACATGTTCATTTATCTATCATCTTTCTTACTTATTGTTTCTGAAGGTTTATTGATGTATCTTTTAAAGGCAATGATTCCACAGGATGAAATATGGCATGTAACAGGTGAAAAAGGAGAACTAGAAGAAAAAATAACTAGTATATTTAGAACCTCAGTAGTTTTAGTAATATTAATAGGAGCGGTATTATTTTTTGGAAAATATTTTCTTTCACTTCCTTTTTTTGATATTCTTTCATTTGAAATAATTATTGCATTATCTATAACTCCTTTGTTAATTACTGGAATTAAGGTTTTTACAGCAGAAACAGAAATCTCTAGAAAGGAAAAAAACTTCCTCAGTTTTTTACCTGCTCTTGGTTCAATTTCAGCAATGAGAGGAGGAAAAATAAATGAATCTGTTTACTATCTAAGCGAAAAAGATTATGGAGTTTTAACTAGACATATTAGAAATTTATACAGAAGATTAAGAACAAGAATTGATGATAATGCTGCATGGGATTGGTTTGGTGTTGATACAGGTAGTAATTATGTTCAAAGGTCAAGTGAAATGTTTCGCGAGGCTACATATGCTGCTGCTAATCCGCGTATTGTTTCTCGAATGATATCGGAAAATATGAGAAAAATTAGAGATCTTCGAGTAAAAAAACTCACCATTGTAAATACATCAATTGCATTATTTGCAGGTATTACATTTGGTATTGCCTTTGCAATTTATGTATCACTTATTATTGGCAGACATTTGAATACTATAATGATGGAAACCGGCAATCCCTTTGAAAATGTCGAGAGAATTAATATTCCTGCATTATTAAATTTCATTGATCCAGCGCTTTATAATCAAAATTTCATAATTATTTTCATTGTTCTAGTTATTCATTGCTTTATGATGGGTTTAACATTGCGAGTCTTGAGAGGTAGTCACATTTATGTTACTTTGCTTTATTTTGTTCCATTTGTTTGGATTGTAGCAATAACAAGTTTTATTGTTGATGTAGGATTTGGAGGAATGCTTTCAACTTGAAAAACATTAAATAATTATAAAGTATAAAGGATTTCAGAGGATAAAATTACAATGGGATGTTTGATTTTATGAAAAAAATAGGTGTTTTAACAGGTGGTGGAGATTGCCCTGGATTAAATGCTGTAATTAGAGCTGTAGTGAGAAAATCAATACAGTATAATTGGGATATAATTGGAATAAAAAATGGATGGAAGGGGCTTATTAACGGAGAAATAGAACTTCTTACTGATTATTCTGTTTCAGGTATCCTTCCAAAAGGTGGAACAATTATTGGAACATCTCGAACGAATCCATTTAATAAACAGGAAGATGTTCAAAAGTTAAATGAAAATATAAAAAAATTTGGTATTGATGCTATCGTTGCAATAGGGGGAGATGATACATTAAGTGTGGCAAATAAATTACATCATATGGGTATTTCAATTGTAGGAATTCCTAAAACAATAGATAATGATTTATCTGGTACAGATTATACATTTGGTTTTGACACAGCTGTATCAATTGTAACAGAAGCTATAGATCGTCTTCATACAACAGCTGAATCTCATCATAGAGTAATTGTTGTTGAGGTAATGGGAAGACATGCTGGATGGATTGCCACTATGGCAGGTATTGCTGGAGGAGCTGATGAAATACTGATACCAGAAGTTCCATTTGATATAAATGAAGTTTGTAAGCATCTAAAAGATAGATATGATAGAGGTAAAAAATTTAGCATAATTGCTATAGCAGAAGGTGCTCATCCAAAAATTGAAAATTCTTCTAATTCAAATAATTCAGATTCTACAAATCAAAATGTTGGGGAAACAGGGCTTGTTATTCAAACAAAAGAAAAAGATGAATTTGGCCATGTAAGACTTGGTGGAATAGGACATGCATTAGCCCAAGAAATTGAGAAACGTATGGGTGTTGAAACAAGGGTCACAATTCTAGGTCATGTCCAAAGAGGTGGAACACCAACAGCTCATGATAGGGTTCTTGCAACAAGATTTGGAGTTGCTGCTGTTGAGTCAATTAAAAATCAAAATTTTGGTATTATGGTAGCTTTACAGGGTGATAAAATTGTACCAGTACCACTTGAGGAGGCAACCTCAAAATCAAAAACTGTTGATATGGAGCTTTATGAAATAGCAAGGCTATTTTTTGGATAATAAAAAAAAATAAAAAAAAAAATATTTTATTTTTGTAATTCAATTATCGTATTTATATAACTACTTGGAGTTGTAAAACTAATTACACCACTTATACCATATTCCGGAACAATATTTCCTGTTACTTCGGTTCTAGTATCTAATCCTGAAAAACATGTTGAAGTATTTACTAATAAAACTACTAAATCATCACTATTAATAATAGGGCTTGTAGATAAACATGAATTATCAACATCACGAATTACCATAAGTCCATATGTAGTTGAAGTAAGAGCAGTATCATCCAATGTACCAAATAAACCGCCAGATACAGAGCTATTATAAATACTTGTATTTAAATCAAGTATTACATTTTTTGAAGTGTCTGATAAAGAAATATATGTATATGTTAAATCAATATAATCAGAACCAGCTGTTGTCCTTAAAAATATTGCAATTTGAGATATTGTTGAACCATTATTATATCCACTAACTTGCGTTACTCTCAAGCCATTTGATACGTCTTTTATTGCTTCTTGACCTGATTGTAATGCTTGCTGTTCCAAGCTATTCATAGTTTGAATAAAAACAGATGCTGCGATACCTGCGACAAGAATCATTGCAATAAAAATTATCAATGAACCTATTCCTATTGCAGCATTTTTTTCGAAACGAATAACCTTTAGAGTTAAAGCAATTTTAACTCTGCTCACCTCCCAGTAAATTAGGGTCCCAGGCACCCAAAAAGAGAGCCCATCCAAAAAAAAGTATCAAATATTAGAATAAAAATTTATGGTTTTAAAAATGATATTAAAAAAAAAAATTAAAAAAACGTGTGGTAAATGACCACACGAACTATATTTATTATTTATTTTATTGTAGATCAAACACGTCATCTGAGTATGAGGCAGGAGTCCTAAATGTTATTACTCCGGGTGATCCCAATTCAGGGACAACATAACCCCAAACCTTTGTTCTCTCAGTTATATCACCATGTGTACCAGTTATATTAATACACAGAAATACCTTGTCTCCTCTATTTATTACGGGTGTAGCTTGTTCTAGTGAGTTATCTGCATCTTCAATTACAAGTATTCCATACTGAGATGCAGGAGTTCCACCAGGTGTATCAGGAAATACTGCAGCACTAAAGATATCTGCTTGTCCGTCTGGTTCAGCGTAATAAGTGGTTGAATAGTTTAATATAACCTTTTTATTTTCATCGGCTAACTCTATATATGTCTGTTCAAGATCGATACCTTGTGTTCCTGCTCTAGGTCTTACCATTATTGCTAATTTTGATAGATCTCCATCAACTGATGTATCTGCATATCCTTCTATGTCATAAATTGCAATACCACTAGAAACCTCATCAGTTGTTTCACGACCTGTTGACATTGCTTGTGACTCTAATCTCGTACTTGTTTGAATCAAAACTGATGCAGCAATACCGGCAACAAGAACCATAGCAATAAACACAATCATTGCACCGATACCAATAGATCCAACATCCTTTCTCTTAAGAGTTTTAAATAAATTTCTCATTTTTTATCATCCTCCTTATTGTAGATCGTATACGATATCACTATACGATGCTGGTGTTCTAAATGCAATTACTCCAGGAGATCCATGTTCAGGATAGATCCATCCTTGAATGTCTTTTCTTTCAGTAAGTCCAGTTCCTCCAAAGCAAGCTATACCATTAACAAATAACATTACTTTATCTCCGGTGTTAATTACAGGAGTATATCTTTTTACTGATAAATCTGCATCTTCAAGAACCATTATTCCGAATTGTTCATTTGTCAAAGTCCCATAATCAAATCCAAATACGTCTCCATCGCCTGTATCAACAGTGCTATTGAAATGGGTTGCAGTTGCAAAATCATACATCAACAAGGTCTTTGAAGTTCCATCAGTAAGTAGAATAATTGTCTCATTGAGATCAATATCAGGAGAACCTGCTCTTGCACGAACAGTTATTGCTAGTGCATCGATATCTGTTGAGACATGTCCTTCAATATCAAAGACTGCAATACCTCCAGCAACTTCGTCAGTTGTTTCTCGACCTGTGGCCATTGCTTGAGATTCAAGAGTGGTACTTGTTTGAATCAAAACTGATGCAGCAATACCAGCAACAAGAACCATAGCAATAAACACAATCATTGCACCGATACCAATAGATCCAACATCCTTTCTCTTAAGAGTTTTAAATAAATTTCTCATGTTTTTTCACCCTCCTTATTGTAATTCTATTACATCCTCCGTAAACGATGATGGACATCTAAAATGAATCACACCAGGTGAACCGTCCTCTGGAATCACTAATCCCCAGATGTCTTGTCTTGGAGTCAGACCATTGAAACACTGTTGTGTATTTACACCAAGTATTACATAATCCCCAGAATTGATTACAGCACTATTTGGTGAACTACACGAACCATCAGCATCCTCTAAAACTATTACTGTAAAGTGCGTTGCATCTGCTGGATAATTAGAATCATTAAATATTGTACCATTTATCCAATCTGCTAATATACAAGTGGAATCATCGTAAGTCAAGAAGTTTTTCGTTGAAGAATTTGATATTTCTATAACGGTTTGAGCCAGGTCAATTTCTTCAGATCCTGCTCTAGTTCTAATCATAATAGCTAGATGCTGTATTACACCTGAACTATTATTACCAGATATTCCAACAACATGTACACCAGTTGAAACCTCTACAGTGGTTTCTCGCCCTGTTGCTAATGCACGTGATTCAAGCGTAGTACTAGTTTGAATCAAAACAGATGCAGCAATACCAGCGACAAGAACCATTGCGATAAAGACTATCATCGCGCCTATTCCAATGCTTCCTTTATTTTCCTTTAATATTCTACGTATTTTATTTCCCATCTACTTCACATCCCTCCTATTAGTTGTAATTTCAAACAACTTTTAGAGTGCTGATTCTCTTTAATTACTGGTACACTTTTATACTTTATGAGCAAGTGTATTATCAGATACATATGCAGGTATATACGCAGATATTTATACAATTATAAATTCATAATATTATTATCTAATAATAAAAATACTTTAAAAATAGTTGGAGTAAAAAATTCATTTATAATTTTTTTGACATTACATTTACTTCAAATTCCAATTGCATAAGACCAAAGTTTAATCCCATTTCTTCCATAACAGAAAAATAATTTTCCCCTATGTTATTTTTTAACTCTTTAATAAAAAAATATCCAGCTTGTCTACCTAAATTTGAATTCATTTTTTTAATTATATCATATAAAGCCTTTCCAACATCATTTAATTTAACACTATTTATATCAGACATAACAGAGACAGGTTCCTCTGTTTCCAAAAATCTAGTATCCTTAATTTCAATATGTTTTAAGAAATCGTATTTATCTTCTAGATTTTTTATTAATTCATACATTGTTGAAATGGCTTGTTTTTTTGTGGTTTTTCTACCTGATAAGTTAATTAATGTTTGTAGAATATGTCTAACAACTTCCGAATTATTAAAATCAACCATTATAATTCCTCAATAAAATTAATTTATGT
The DNA here is from genome assembly GCA_001595915.1 of Thermoplasmatales archaeon SG8-52-3. Taxonomy (GTDB): domain Archaea; phylum Thermoplasmatota; class E2; order DHVEG-1; family DHVEG-1; genus SG8-52-3. The sequence continues at coordinate 7,935 of LSSG01000075.1, read as the reverse complement.
CCAGTATGAAATTTTGGTTAATAAATATAACAACCATGGTAAACATTATAATTATAAAAATAAATACGGATTAAAGGTGAAGAATAAAAAGGATGGGATAAATTATGAAAAAAATTATTTATTTTTTAGGTATATCAGTTATTTTTATATCCATTTTTTTAAGTGGATGTCAACAACAAGGTACATCTTCTAAGAACAATCTTGATAAAAACATATTATTTGAATCTGATATAGCTGAACTTGTATATTCAAAAATAAATTTCAATAAAGATGATGCGGGTATTATACTCAGTATCGAAGTTGAGTATAGATTTCGTAATATTTTAAACAGAAATATTGATATCTATGTATATGCAGAATTCTATGATAAAGAAGGTATTTTATTAACTAGAGAAGGTCCAAAGGAAATATATATTCCAAAAGGTTGGACAGAACAAGGTGTATCTCCTGCAAATATAATAAGATATTCAGGTGAAAAATCATCACAAGTAGATTTTGTGAAAATTGTTGTTGAAGAAAAAAGTTAATTCTTTTTATTCAATATAAAAATTATACAAATAATTGCAGTAAATAATAGAAATATTTCAAAACCTGGAGTACTTGTTGACGGTACACTATTATCTGAAACTTTTATTGTAAAAGTTCTTTGACCACTGTTATATTTATTCCATAGAGTACCAATATCTGATGGATAATAATAAACAATTAATTCTTGATTAATAATCTTCATTGTTGACCAATTAAATGAAACTGTTTTAGTTTGTCCTGCTTCAAAAAATGTTTTCTGAGAAAGCATAAATCCTTCTTGATCTGTAAGGTTTATTTCAATTTCATCAGATTTAATTGCTCCAGTATTACTCATTTTAATATCTATTTGAAAAGTTTTACCAAGTATCCTTCCATTTTTTTCAAAGGTGTTTGAGAGTTTATATGTAGGTTCACCTATTATTGAAATGTCATAGGAATTTTCTTTTGCTTTACAATATTCAAATAAAAAACAAGAAAAAATAAATGATAATATTATTACATAAAATATTAAAGTACAAAATTTTAATTTAATATTACCCACCTCAATTTTTTGAAATAACATATCAATATTTAAATTTCGTCATATTTCTTATTTAAATATTTATATATGATAGTAACATTATATAATGAATGAAAAATGGAGGGGAAATAATTGCTAAAAGATAGAGGAATTAGAAGAGGGATTGAAGTTTTTGTTAAAAATCCAATAGATCCAGATATCCCAGAAAAAAAAGCAAGAGTAGTAAATACATATCCAGCTCCAAGTAGATGGCTTACTGTTCAATATGAAGATGGTAATATGGATCAAGTTGAAGAAAGCTGGGTAACAACTATGTTTGAAAAAAATAGAAGAGGTAGGGAAATATAATAAGATTACTTGATTTTTAGAGATTCAACAATTTCCTTTCCAAAATCAGTTATTTTATATAGTTTAATATTTGAATTATTTTTTACTTGCTCTACAACTTCCAATGAAATTAGTGATTCTTCTGCTTTATATCTTGAACCCATTCCTCTAATTGCACCGATTACATTTGTTGGAGTCGTTTTAATATTGTATGCTATCTCTGAAGTATAACTACCATTAGGACAAATCTCGAAAAGATAATCAGCAATTTTTTTCCTTATATTACTTCTTCTTAGAGATCTAATAACCAAAGGTCTTATGTTTTCTCTTGAAAAAGTTTTAAGATTATCACTCTGCATCCCATCCGCTCTATTAACAGAAAAAAGAATATTAATTTCGTTAATAAATTAATCGATTATTTTTAAGGACAGATTTAAAATAAATAAAATAAATTCCAAAGAGTTACCGGCTTTTATTAACAGATATTTTTTTACAATATTTATTTATTGGACATTTACTACAAAATGGTGAAATAGGTACACATATTATTTGACCAAATTTTACAAACAGATGATTAAAGTCATCCCAATATTTGTAAGGAAGAATTTTTCTTAATTCTATTTCGGTTTGTTCTGGTGTTTTTGTTTTTATCCATCCAAGTCTATTTGGAATTCTATGACAATGTGTATCTATTGGTAAAAAACCCTTCTTTTTATGTCCATAAACCATTACAATATTTGCAGTTTTTCTTCCAACACCTTTTAGTTTTAATAATTCATCAAATTTTTCTGGAACCTCGCCATTAAATTCTTCAATTAGTATCTTTGAAATTTCTTTTATTCGTTTTGCTTTTGTTTTGTAAAAACCAACTGGAAAAATCAATTTTTGGATTTCAGTAATTGGTAGTTTTACAATTTTTTGCGGAGTATTATATTTTTTTAAAAGTCTTTTTGAAGCCAGTTCAGTTACCTCGTCTTTTGTTCTCAAACTTAGTAAACAAGAAATTAGTGTAGTAAATGGTGTGTGAACTACATCTTCTAATTTCTTTTTTGATAAAACAGGAGCGGAATATTTTATTATAACTTTTTTAAGTAATACAAAGATTTCATCAAAATATATATTTTCATTATTCATAATCAGGAAAAAAATGTATAAAATAATTCATTATAAAATTTTATAGAAAAAAGAATAAACAAAAATTTATTCTTTTTTTCTAAGTAGAAGGAAAAAAATTACAAGAATTATTATTATAACAAAAGCGATGATGATTATAATTGTTATATCAATACCATTATCATCGTCTTCAAGACTTTTATCGTTATAAAATGTAATACTAAACTCAACATTATCTCCCTTTCTATATGTCTCATTTACCGTTTCAACTGTTGAGATAGATTCTAATGTAAAAGTTATTGTTTCATTTTCAAACTTCTTTGGAGCCTTAATATTTATAATTATTTCCTTTGTTTCACCTACATCAATTATGTTATCCTGTTCGGAACTGATATTCCAATTATCTTTTTCCAAATCTAATATATTTACTTTTGTTTGTCCATTTCCATTGTTTGTTACATTTATTGGAATTTCTATTTCTTTTAATGGAGTAATTGTAAAATTATCTACTGCTTCAACTGATATATTTGATATATACGCTGACATAAAAGTGATATTAGTAGAGTTAAATGAAGCACCAATACTACCAATTCCAAGAAAATCTGCTTTTATGATAATATCTTCTTTTTCAAATGCTGGTGCATCTTCATTTAATGAAAATGATAATTTGACGTCTGCTTCCTCATATTCATTATTATAGCTTAATTCAACTTCATATTTATTTAATTCTGCTTCACACCAATCTGGTTTTTGAATAGTTAGATTTAATGTTGCCGGTGGTATTTTTTTAATAATTTTAAAAAAGTAAAATTGTAAAAAACCAAAGGCAAGAACCCTTCCTATCCTTCGATTTAAATAAAACATCTTACCTAAGGTGCCCAATTCTAATCTATATTTAACCTTGAAAGTGATTTCTTTTGATTCAGATGGTTGAATTGGTTCAATTATCTCTTTTTCCTTTATATCAAAAGCAATTTCTGAAGAAATTGCTAGACCAATAGGTGAAGATAATATAAAAAATAAATATGTTCCAATTATTGCAAGAAATATGTATTTTTTCTTCATAACAACACCAATATTCTACTTATATTAATTTAATATGTATATAAGTTTTATTATATATTAATTATCAAAATTATCTTTTTATTAAATATTTAAAGATTAAAAATAAAAAACTCAACATTAATAAATAATTCTTATATTTCCCGTTTTAAATTGTAATTATTAATAAGAAAATCTGATAAATATGCCACAAAATAATGAAGAAAATGGATATCCAATAGTTCTTACAGCATCTCGAGCCGAAGCTAATCATTATGATAATAATCCATTTATGGCATTTATTTGTACATTTCCAAAAAAAATATCCAGTCGTATGTTAAAGGAGCATCTAAATAATCTAGAAAGTAATAAAGATGGATCAGCTAAACAAACAATTTATGGGCTTAGGAAAATAGAAGCAATTCTTGTAAATCAATTTGGCGAGGAAAATGTTGTAGTTTCACATTATGATAATCTTAGTAATTTTATCGGTAAAAAGACAAAAATTGTTGGAATATCAACTATGGATCCATTAGGCCTTGCCTATGTTTCTACAACATATAATTCATTAATAGGATTCGGAGGAGAGGCATTAAATTCTTCAGAATTTAAAAAACTAGTAACTCACCCATCCATTCAAAAATATAAACCAAAAGTTGTTGTTGGTGGACAAGGTTCCTGGCAAATTAGCGAAATTAATGCACAAGAAGAGCTTGGCATTGATTTAATTTTCCAAGGTGAAGCAGAGCATAATCTTATTGATATTTTTAAAAATATTTTAGATGGAAAGAAGGTTCCTTCATATTATACTGCAAAAAAGCCTAAAAAAGAGGAAATTCCAATAATTAGACATTCTGCATCATATGGAATGGTTGAAATAACTAGGGGATGCGGTAGAGGCTGCCAATTCTGTAGTCCTACAATGCGGACGAAATATTCATTTTCACTTGATCATATTATGAAAGAAGTAGAAATCAATATTAAAGAAGGATCAAAATCAATTTTTACTGTTACTGAAGATTTATTTCTATATAAATCAAAACAAGGATTTAAACCAAATAGAAAAGAAATTGTAAAACTGTATAAAACAATTGCAAACTATCCTGGGGTTGAAAATATTCTTTTATCTCATGCTTCTTTTGCACCAATAATTTATGATAAAAAAATACTTGAGGAATTAACACCAATTTTGATTGAAAAGACAAAATGGCGTCCAAGTACAAGCAAAACATACAAGCAACCCTTCATATCTGTTGAAGTAGGGATAGAAACAGGAAGTGTTCGTCTTATGAAAAAATACATGAAAGGAAAAGCACTTCCTTATAGTGTTGATAAATGGCCTGAGCTAGTGATAGAAGGAGTTGGACTTATGAATGATCATGATTGGTGGCCTTTATGTACAATTATGACAGGTCAACCAGAAGAAACAGATGATGACGTAAGAGCAACACTTGATTTAATTGATGATTTAAGAAACCATAATGCAAAAATGTTCTATACACCTGTTCTTTTCATCCCATTAAAAGAGGCAGTGCTTGGTAATCATCATAGAACAAATCTAAACAATCTAACTCAGTTACAATGGGAGATTTTATCAAAATGCTGGAAGAACAATATAGATTTCTGGACTCCTGACCTGAAATGGATTTATGGGCCAATGTTTTTCTTAACCCATTGGCTTTATGCTCGATGGAAACATGGAAAAAAAGCAACAATTCCTATGATGCGACTTGCTGGAATACCGGTTCCTTCTAAAACTGAAAAAACTTGTGATCCAGATTATTGTAAAAAATAACTATGAGAGTTAATCAAACATTTTTTTAAAAAAATAAAAAAAAAGAGAGAGAAGGGATGGGAATCTAAACCATTTCTCCAATTTCTATCTCATCATCGTCATCAATGAAAATATCATCTATTTCCTCTGAAACAACATTATCATCAATAGTTCCATAAGAGTTATCGTAATGATCTTCATCTGTTGAAGATTTATTGTAAAAACTATAAACAACTACTAATGAAACAAGGATAATTAAAAGAAAGACAATTGAGATAATTTTTTTATTCATAAGTTATCACTATCTCCTAGATTATTTACCTTTGCCATTGCCTTTTCCATTATCTTTTCCATGACCCTTGTTTTTCATATCATCAATAGATGCTTGTGCATGTATCTTTTTCTTAATATTTCCCTCTTTTATTTCGGAAAATATTTCATATTTTCTTTCTCTATTCATCTGATTTATTGTTTTACTAATCTGTATTTTTAATTCTGCAAGTGAAACATTTCCATTTAAATATTCTTCAATAAAAGAGTTGTTTACATCACCTATTATACCATATAACTTGTGTAATTGATTTTTGTTGAATTGCTTTATTTTGTTTCTTATCATCTTACTGCAGTTTTCTAATTCATCACTCATCATTTCCCTGATTCTTTCTCTAATCTCTTTTAGTTTTTCACCATCTAATAAATCTTTAATTGCTTCTCTAAATTGTTTTGTAAGATTTATTGCTTGACTTTTTAATTCAACAAATAAAACTACAGATCCATTGGAGCTTGTATTTACTGCTCTAACTTCTTCTAGTAACGACTTCATTTCAGAAAGTATTTCTTCTAAAGTTGTAGTGTTATAATCAAGACCCTTTAAAACCTCAACAGCCATTTCACCTTTTAATAGGTTCTTTATTATTGCTTTTTCAAGTTGCAATAATCTTATTTCACAACCTAACGAATTATTCATTATTTCTATTTGTTTTACTGTTTCATTTTCAGGATCCAAATCTTCAGTCTCATTATCTAAGTCTAAATCTTCAGTCTCATTTTCAATATCTATATCTTCTGTTTCATTTTCACCATCAGATTCTTCTTCATATTCCTCTTCTTCACCAGGTTTTTCTTCGCCTTCATCTGCTATTGCTAATGATGAAATTGAGATTAATATCATCAGCATAATCAATAGAGTTGATATTTTTTTCATTTTTTCAACACCTTTTCAATTTTCAAATCTTTAATTGTAATTTGTTTGAAACAGCTTATAAATTTTAACCGAAAAATAGCGGAACAAACCGGAACATACAGTAAAAATTATTGTTTCTTAATTCTAATTAAATTAGACATACCAATTTGTTCTTTTTCTATTAATCCTTTAAGTTCTAATCCACGAATATTTCTTGAAACAGCTGCCTTTGGGATATTTAATTCCCTTTGAATTTCTGTTTGTGTTACAGCTGTATCCTTATTAATTAAAAAATTCATAATTTCTTTTTGACGTTGATTCAAACCCCTGAAATTATTTTCATTAGTTTTTGGTTGATTAACAATTCTTTTATCTTTTATTAAAAAAATAATTAAAAATATAGTTACAATAACTATCAGGAAAATTAAAAAAATAAATATAAAATCTAATTCTAGTTTTTGATTTTCTATTAATTTTTCTATTTGGTATTGCACTAATATTGAAAAAGATTCATTATCTCCAAAACCCTTAATAAATAAATTACCTTCATTTTCTTCTATACTAATAAATCCTGAAGATTTTATGTAGTTTATAGATGAACCACTTGGTAAACTTAAATCATAAATAAAATCAGAAAAAACATCTTCTTTTGTTATATTTAACAACCAATAACTTTGTTTTTTGGAAGTATAAATATCTGAATTTTCTATCAATAAATCTGGATGATTTGTTATACCATCAATTGTTACAAAACCAGAAGAATCCACTTCTATTGTAACATCTGCATAGTAGTTTTCTGCTTGTGTTATTGGTTGGATAATTATTGAATAAATTATAAATAATATCGAAAGGAAGAAGATTTTTTTATAAATATTTTTTAATCCCATCTATTGTCTTAGAGGATATTTTAAAAGTATAAATAAACTTTTAGTAATCATAATCAAAAATAAATCATTAATTTAAATATATTTAAAATCTCATTTATTGAATATTTTAATTTCAAAAAATAATTAATTTTTATTATTAGAAATATTTTTAAATAAAAAAAAGTTAGTAGATATATCATAGGAAAGGGATGAATGAAAAAAACAATTTTGGTTGTAGATGATGATCCTGATATAATTTATACTGTTAAAAAAAGATTTGAGGTTTTGGATTCAAATTACAAGATTTTAAGTGTTGAAAATGGGGAGAAATGTCTTAAGTTATTAAAAAATAAAAAATTGCCAGATATAATACTACTTGATGTAATGATGCCTGGAATCAGTGGATGGGATGTTGCAGCCGAACTTAAGAAAAATCCTAAATGGAAAAATATCCCAGTAATTTTTCTAACTGCAAAATCTGATCCTTTCAGTAAAACATTTGGTGGAATTGTTGTAGAAGATTATATTACAAAACCTTTTGAATTCATGGATTTAAAAAAAAGTATTGATAGGTTGTTGTGTA